>NZ_JBFATO010000018.1:0-91551 GCF_040678355.1 Streptomyces sp. NPDC052701 | reverse complement strand
GACCGGGTGCCGGCCGGCCGGCGCTGCCGGGTCTTCCGCACGGCCGACGCGGGCGGGAGCTGGGAGCCGCGCACGGCGGGCCTGCCCCGGGAGGACCACTACGGCACGGTGCTGCGCGACGCCCTGTGCACCGACGACGCCGACCCGGCGGGCTCGGTCAGCCGGTAGCCGTACGACTCCACCGGCCGCGGTCCCCGCCCGGCGCCCCGGCGTCAGCCCACCGAGCAGGGCGTCCCGTTGAGCGTGAACGCGGCGGGCGCCGCGCCGTCGCCGCCGTGGCTCGCCTGGTAGCCGATGCCCACGCTCGCCCCCGGCGCGATCGTGCCGTTGTACGGGGCGTTGGTGGCGGTCACCGCGCCGGACGAGGGCGTGTACGTGGCGCCCCAGCCGCCCGTGACGGTCTGGCCGGCGGGCAGCGTGAAGCCGAGCTTCCAGCCGCTGATCGCCGTCGAGCCGGTGTTGGTGAGGGTGAGGGAGGCGGTCAGGCCGGTGTTCCAGGCGTTGGTCGTGACCGTCACCCTGCAGGCGCCCGGCTGGGGCTGCGGCGCCGGACCCGAGCCGTCCAGCCCGAAGAACCTGATCACGCGGGACGCCATGCCGGACGCGTACAGGTTGTGGCCGACGCCCTGGAGGCTGACGGCCTCCACGGGGGCCTGGTCACCGGTGCCGCCGTAGCGCGTGCGCGTCCAGCCGGGCTGCGGCGAGTCGGTGACGGCCGGGCTCTGGCTCAGCCCGTGCACGTTCGTCCACTGCTTGATCTCCTCCCCGAAGTTGGGGTGGCGCAGCACGTCGTCCTCGGTCCCGTGCCACAGCTGCATGCGCGGCCGGGGGCCGGTGTAGCCGGGATACGCGCCGCGCACCAGGTCGCCCCACTGCTGCGGGGTGCGGGTCACGGTGCCGTTCGCGCAGGCGCTGTTCCATTCGGAGCCGTCGGTGGTGGCGAAGCAGCCGAACGGGACGCCGGCGAAGGCGGCGCCCGCCGCGAACACGTCGGGGTAGTCGCCGAGCAGGACGTTGGTCATCATCGCGCCGGAGGAGATGCCGGTGGCGAAGATCCTGCCGGTGTCGGCACCGTGGGTGCGCACCACCCAGTCGACCATCGACCTGATCCCGACCGGATCGCTGCCGCCGCCCCGTCGCAGCGCCTGCGGCGAGGAGACGTCGAAGCACTTGCTGGCGCGGGTGACGGACGGGTAGACGACGATGAACCCGTAGCGGTCGGCCAGCGAGGCGTACTCGGTGCCGTTGTACATCGCCGGACCCGAACCCGTGCAGTAGTGCACGGCCACCACGACCGCCGGGTCGGGCGTGACGCTGTCCGGCACGTACAGGTACATCTGCAGGTTGCTCGGATTGGCGCCGAAGTCCGTGATCTCGGTGAGCGCGGCGGTGGGCGCGGCCCGGTCGCGCGCCGAGGCCGCCGGCGCGGCGAGCACACCGGTCGCGAGCAGCGGCACCAGCGCGGCGAGCAGCGCCAGGAGCACCGGCCGCAGCGGTCTTCCGGCGGAGTTGTGGGGGGTGGGCACGTCCTTGTCCCTCCTTCTCAGGGTCGGCCCGCCTCCCGCGGAGGGAGGCGTCCGCTGGGCATGGTGGCATGGACATGGCCCCCATGGAAGCGCTCCCACAGCCCTGGACGCCGACACCGGGGACGGCCGAACACGTCCTGCGCAAAGCGTTGACTAGAAAGCGCTTGCCGCCTACGGTCCGTTCAGCGGGGTGACCAGCCTTCACCGCTCGGAGCGTCATTGGCCACTCTGCAGGCGCGCGTCGTTCAGCACGACACACATCAGTCACGTACGTGCACAGACAGGTCCTCCTGAAGGGACGCACCCGCATGCGCACTCTCCCCCCACGCACACACCCGCGAAGAGCGGCGCCGGCGGCCGCGGCCCCGGCGGTCACCGCCACCGCCCCGGCCGCCTCCGGGCCCCGCCGCGAACCGCGGCGGTGACGTCGGCGGACACACCGACCCGCGCGGCAACGATCCCGGTGGGGCCGCCACCGAGATCTCACGGGTCGGCACCTCCATCGGTCCGCCCCACGGCCGCACCGCCGGGCCGGCCTCGTCCGCCGTCTCCCCGGTGACGCCCGGCGCCGGCGCGGGAAGCCCCGCCGGCCCACCCCGCACACCCGGCCCCGCATCCCCACACTCCACGACAGAAGGAATCGGGACATGACTTCTGCACCACGATCGCGCGCCAGGGGGCGCGCGCTGACCGGCGCGCTGGCCACACTCGGCCTGTCGGTTGGCATGATCATGACTACAGGCGCCTCTCCGGCGAGCGCCGCGACCTGGCCGACCCCGAACGGCAGCGAGGGCGTCTCCGCCACCATCTCGGTCTCCGGCACCAAGGACTACGGGATGAAGCGCCTCTACGGCACCGGGGACCTCGGCTCCGGCGGCCAGGACGAGGACCAGGGCCCGATCCTGGAACTCGCCGACGGCGCGGTGCTGAAGAACGTCATCCTCGGCGCCCCGGCGGCCGACGGCATCCACTGCAAGGGCAGCTGCACGCTGCAGAACGTGTGGTGGGAGGACGTCGGCGAGGACGCCGCCACCTTCCGGGGCACCTCCTCCTCGAACGTCTACACCGTCTCCGGCGGTGGCGCGAAGGAGGCCAGCGACAAGGTGTTCCAGTTCAACGGCGCCGGGACGCTGAACGTCTCGAACTTCGCCGTGAAGAACTTCGGCACCTTCGTCCGGTCGTGCGGCAACTGCAAGACGCAGTACAAGCGCACGATCAACCTCAACACCGTCGAGGTGAACTGGAAGGGCAGCAGGATCGTCGGCATCAACACCAACTACGGCGACTCCGCGACCCTGCGCAACATCACCGTCGTCGGTGACACCAGCAAGAAGATCGTCCCGTGCCAGAAGTACATCGGCAACAACACGGGCAAGGAGCCCACGACCAACGGCAGCGGCCCCGACGGGACCTACTGCAAGTACTCGGCCTCCGACATCACCTACAAGTAACCCCCGCGGTGAACGCGGCCGTACGAGGCGCCCCCGCCCGGCGCCTCGTACGGCCGCCGCGTCCCGCCCGGCGGTCCCGCCCGGCGGTCACCCGTCCCCGCGCGTGCGGCGTCCCCACGGGAGAGACCGGGGGCGCCGGCGCCCGGCCGGCCGCACCGGCCCGACCTGCGACGCGGCCGCTCGCGGAGGTGACTGTCAGTGGTGGGGTGCAGACTGGCCGGTGTCCGGGACGAAGGCGTCGACGACGACGCCGCGGAGGTGATCGGCATGACCGAGGTACTGCTCGCCGTGGGCACCCGCAAGGGCCTGTTCATCGGACGCCGGCGGGACGGCGGCGCCTGGGAGTTCGACGGGAGTCCCTGCTTCAACGCGCAGGCCGTGTACTCGGTCGCCATCGACACCCGCGGCGCCGTCCCGCGGCTGCTGGCCGGCGGCGACAGCTCGCACTGGGGTCCGTCGGTGTTCCACTCCGACGACCTGGGCCGGACCTGGACCGAACCGGCCCGGCCGGCCGTCCGGTTCCCCAAGGACACGGGGGCCTCGCTGGAGCGGGTCTGGCAGCTGCACCCGGCCGTCGCGGAACCCGACGTGGTCTACGCGGGTACGGAACCGGCCGCGCTGTACCGGTCGGAGGACCGCGGGGAGGCGTTCGAGCTCGTCCGCCCGCTGTGGGAGCACCCGACGCGCTCCAGGTGGATGCCGGGCGGCGGCGGTGAGGGCCTGCACACGGTGCTCACCGACCGGCGGGACCCCGCCGCGGTGACGGTCGCCGTCTCGACCGCCGGCGTGTTCCGCACCGTCGACGGCGGCGCGAGCTGGGTCCCCTCCAACTCCGGTGTCTCCGCGGTGTTCCTGCCGGACCCCCACCCGGAGTTCGGGCAGTGCGTGCACAAGATCGCGCGGGACGCGGCGGACCCGGACCGGTTGTACCTGCAGAACCACTGGGGCGTCTACCGCAGCGACGACGCGGGCGCGCACTGGACGGACATCGGCGAGGGTCTGCCGTCGACGTTCGGTTTCGCGGTGGCCGCCCATCCGCGCCGCGGGGACACGGCGTACGTGTTCCCGATCAACGCCGACTCCGACCGGGTGCCGGCCGGCCGGCGCTGCCGGGTCTTCCGCACGGCCGACGCGGGCGGGAGCTGGGAGCCGCTCACGGCGGGCCTGCCCCGGGAGGACCACTACGGCACGGTGCTGCGCGACGCCCTGTGCACCGACGACGCCGACCCGGCGGGCGTGTACTTCGGCAACCGCAACGGCGAGGTGTTCGCCTCGGCCGACGACGGCGACAGCTGGCGGCAGCTCGTCTCGCACCTGCCGGACGTGCTGTGCGTGCGGGCCGCGGTCGTCGCGTGAGCGGAGGGAACCGGCCGAAACCGGGGCGTGGAAAAGGCAGTCCGGGCCGGCGGAGGGCGCGGTCCGGCGCCGGCCACCGGTTGATCACCGCTGCCCGTACGGCAGTAGGGTGACGCCCGTGGCACCACGACCCTTGCATGAAATCGTCGAAGCGGGCTGGGCGAAGGCCCTGGAACCCGTCGCCGGACGGATCGCCGCGATGGGCGACTTCCTGCGCGCGGAGATCGCCGCGGGACGCACCTATCTGCCGGCGGGAGCGAACGTCCTGCGGGCCTTCCAGCAACCCTTCGACGACGTGCGCGTCCTGATCGTCGGACAGGACCCGTACCCGACCCCGGGGCACGCGGTGGGGCTGTCGTTCTCGGTCGCGCCCGAGGTGCGGCCGCTGCCGGGCAGCCTCGTCAACATCTTCCGGGAGCTGACCACCGACCTGGGCCTGCCCCAGCCCTCCAGCGGCGACCTCACACCGTGGACCCGGCAGGGGGTGCTGCTGCTCAACAGGGCGCTGACCACGGCCCCGCGCAAGCCCGGCGCCCACCGCGGAAAGGGCTGGGAGGAAGTCACCGAGCAGGCGATCCGGGCCCTGGCCGCGCGCGGCAAGCCGCTGGTGTCCATCCTGTGGGGCCGCGACGCCCGCAACCTGCGCCCGCTGCTCGGCGACCTGCCCGCCGTGGAGTCCGCCCACCCCTCCCCCATGTCGGCCGACCGCGGCTTCTTCGGCTCGCGCCCGTTCAGCCGCGCCAACGACCTGCTGGTCCGGCAGGGCGGCCAACCGGTGGACTGGCGCCTGCCGTGACCGGGGCGGGCGCCGGGGACCGCACCGGGTTCCTCGCCGTGGACTCGGGCGGCTCGGGTCTGCGGGCCGCCGTCGGAACCGTGGAGCGGGGCCCGCTGGCCCGGCGTGCCGTCCCGGAGCCCGTCCGGACCGGCGCACGGGGGATCGAGCCCGGGCATCTGCGGGAGCTGCTGGTGCCCATGGCGCGGGCGCTGACGGCGCAGGCCGGGCTGGCGCGGCTGGACACGGCGGTCGTCGGGGCCGCGGGGCTCGCCACCCTGGGCGACGCCGTGCGGGCCGAGCTGCCGGACGCCCTGGCCCGTGACCTGGGCGTGCGGCGCGTCGCGCTGGCCGCCGACGCCGTCACCGCCTACGTGGGAGCCCTCGGGCCACGGCCCGGCGCGGTGGTCGCCGCCGGTACCGGCCTGATCGCGATCGGCACCGATCTGACCGCCTGGCGGCGGGCGGACGGCTGGGGGCACCTGCTCGGCGACTGCGGGGGCGGCGCCTGGATCGGGCGCGCCGGTCTCGAGGCCGCGCTGCGCGCCCACGACGGACGGGACGGCGGCTCCGCCCGGCTGCTGGCGTGCGCCGAGGCGGTGTTCGGTCCCGTGGCGGGGCTGCCCGGGCGGTTGTACCCGCGCCCGGACCGGCCCGCCGTTCTCGCCTCGTTCGCGCCGCGGGTGGCGGCCTGCGCGGACGGAGATCCGGTCGCCGCGGGCATCCTGCGCGCGGCCGCCCGTCACATGGCCGACTCCGCGGCCGCCGTGTGCCCGGCCGGCGGGGAGGCGCGGATCGCGCTCACCGGCGGCCTGTTCGAACTGGGCGCCCCCCTCCTCGCCCCCTTGGAGGAGGAGCTGGCCCGGCGTCTGCCGCACGCACGGCGGGTGGCGGCCGGGGGTGATCCGCTGCACGGGGCGGTGCGGATCGCGACCGCCCTGGCGGCCGGTTCGCTCCCCCTGCCGGGTGACGAGAGGATGCTGAGCGTGACGACCGTGGAGGGTGCCTGACCCCCGGCAGGACACCGCCCGGCACCCTCCCTTCGCATCCGCGAAGTCACTCCGCCGGACGGGACGCGCGCTCCTCGTGTCCGATCGGTACGCGACTCATCAGACAAAACCGGACGGATACCGCTCACCTGCACCCTCCCCGAACAAGGGAGCCCAGGAAGCCAGTAACATGCGGCGCCATGAGCTCCCCTACTGGGCCCGCGTCCGGCCTGCCAGTACGAATGCCGCGCCCCCGCCAGCCGGGACGGCACCGCCGTCCAGAGCCGCTGGTGGCTCCCGAGGGCGCGCCCGCGCTCGTCCTCGCCGTGCCGGGCACGCCCAGTAGCGCCACGCGCAGCCTCGCCGAGGAGGTCGTGAGCATCGCCCGCTCCGAGCTGCCCGGCCTCGACGCCCGCATCGGCTACCTCGACGGGGACGACACCGAGTTCTCCACCCTGCAGTCCGTGCTCGCGCGCGCGGCCGAGGAGCGCACCGCCCGCTACGAGCAGGCGGTCGCCGCCGGCGTGGAGGCGAGGGAGCCCGAGGGCCCCGTCGCCGTCGTCGTGCCGCTGCTGGCCGGCCCGGACAGCGCGCTGCTGCGCCAGGTCCGTCAGGCCGTGATGGACAGCCGGGTCGCGGCGGAGCTGACCGACGTGCTCGGTCCGCACCCGCTGCTGGCCGAGGCGCTGCACGTGCGCCTGTCGGAGGCCGGTCTGGCCCGGGCCGACCGGGCTCGCCTGTTCACCGTGGCGACCGCGGCGGACGGCATCATCCTGGCCTCCGTCGGCGGTGACGAGGCCGTGCAGGCGGCCGGGATCACCGGCATGCTGCTCGCCGCGCGCCTGGCCGTCCCGGTCATGGCCGCGGCGCTGGACCAGGAGGGGTCGATCGCCTCGGTCGCCGAGCAGCTGCGCTCCTCGGGCTCCCAGCAGCTGGCGCTGGCGCCGTACCTGATCGGCCCGGAGATCGACGCGGCCCTGATCGAGGAGGCCGCCAAGGAGGCGGACTGCCCCGCCTCGGAGGCGCTCGGCCCGTACCCGGCGATCGGCAAGCTCGCCCTGGCCAAGTACACGACGGCGCTGGGCATCGCCCCGCAGCAGCCGCAGGGCGCGCCGGTCCGCTGAGACGGGCACGGCCGGTCCGTGCGGTACGGCTGAAAGGGCCCGATTCCCGAACGGGAACGGGTCCTTCGTCATGCCGGGCACCACGAACGGCCCCTCGTCATGCCCCGCGTGCGGGCGGCCCCTCGCCGTCATGCCCCGCGACGCGGGTGGCCCCTCGCCGTCATGCCCCGCGACGCGGGTGGCCCCTCGCCGTCATGCCCCGCGACGCGGGTGGCCCCTCGCCGTCATGCCCCGCACCACGGGCGGCCCCTCGCCGTACCCCGCGGCCGTGCCCCGCGCCGCGGGCGACCGGGCGGCCGTTCAGCCGAGGACCACGCAGGACGCCGCGGCCACCGGGATCGAGCCGCCGCGGTGCGGCACTCCCGTGCGGGGGTCGACGGCGTACCAGGTCACGTCTCCGGAGCGCTCGTTGGCCACGTACAGGAAGCCGTGGGACTCGGCCAGGGCGCGCGGCCAGTGCCCCCCGCAGGGGACCGTCGTGACCAGCCGCAGCCTCTCCCCCTCGACGGCGAACACCGACAGCACGTCCTCACCGCGGGTGGCGGTCCACACGAAGCGGCCGTCCGGCGAGGCGACGACGCCCGAGGGGTAGGCGTCACCGGCCGGGGCGCCGGGCAGGACCGGCGTCTCGTCCAGCGGTTCCAGGGAGCCGTCGGCGGCGCTCCAGCGGCAGACGGTCACGGTGGGGGCGAGTTCGTTGACCACGTACGCGTACGGGCCGTCCGGGTGGAAGGCCAGGTGCCGGGGCCCCGAGCCGGGCCGCAGCGCGACCTCCCGGTGCGGCCGCGGGACGCCCCCGGCCAGGGTGCACACCCGCACCGAGTCGGTGCCGAGGTCGACGCTGACGGCCCAGCGGCCGGTCGGGTCGGGCTGCACCTGGTGGGCGTGCGGCCCCCGCTGGCGCGGCGCGTACGGTCCCGAGCCGGTGTGCCGGAGCACGCCGGAGGCGGAACGGGCGAGGGTGCCGTCGGCGCGGACCGGGACGGCGGTGACGCTGCCGGACCCGTAGTCGGCGGTCAGGACGTGTCCGGCGAACACGCCGAGGTGGGTCGGCCCGCTGCCGACCGGCACCGGCGGCCCGGCCGGCTCGGGCCGGTCCCCGCCCACCCGGTACGCGACCACCGCGCCCCGCTCGCTCTCGCTGACCGCGTAGAGCGTGTCCCCGGCGGGCGACAGGGCCAGGTAGGAGGGGTCGGGCAGGTGGTGCGCGCTGCCGAGGACCGTCAGCGCGCCGGTGTCCGGGGCGACGGCGGCCGTCACGATCCCGGGGCCGCCGGCCGTCGTGAACGACCCGATGAACGCGCGCCGCTTCCCGCCCTGTGCCACAGCCGTCCCCTCTCGTCCTGTGCCGTCCCGGGCGACGGTAGCAGGAAGGTCTAGACCAGGACTCGGTTATGGGCGGATGCCCGGCCCGGGCTCAGGCCCCCACCAGCGGGGAGCCGGACGGCGTGCGCAGGGACCGGGCGAGTTCGGCGAGGGCGTGCTCCAGGCCGTGCAGGTGGGCCAGGGCGGGTTCCGCCACGGACGGCCGGTCCGCCTGGACGGTCACGGACCCGCCGCTGGTGAGCGCCTCGACGGCGCCCTCCACCCGTCGGCAGGCCTCGGCCAGGCGGGCGTCGTGGGAGGCCTCCGGGTCGGCGGCGACGGCGACCAGGCCGCGGATCTCGCGGGCGCAGTCGTCGAGGAGGCCGAGCACCCGGCGGGCACGCCGCTTGCGGCCGAGCATCGGGTTGAGGGGGTGCACCAGCGGGGCGACGGAGAGCCGGACGCGCGCGAGCAGCTGCTCCAGTTCCGCCACCCGTGGGGCGGGGTCGGCGTCCGCGACGCCCGCCAGGCGGGCGGCCGTCTCGGCGGCGCAGGCGCGGACGCAGCGCAGGGCCCGCTGGATCCAGGCGTCCGTGACGCTGTGCGTGGTCACGGGCAGGATGAGGACCACGGCCAGCGCGGCGCCGAGCGCCCCGACGCCGGTCTCCGCGAGCCGCAGGAGGAGCAGGCCGGGGCCGAGGACGCCGAGCAGGCCGTAGAGCAGCCCGGCCAGGAGTGTCACCCAGAGCATCATCCAGGTGTAGGACACGGCGGCCGTGTAGAAGATGCCGAAGACGCAGACGGCGGTGAGCACGGCCGTGGGGACCGGGGCGCCGTGCAGGGGGACGGCGACGAGCAGGCCGAGGCCGATGCCGATGACCGTGCCGAGCAGCCGCCGGAAGCCGCGCACCAGGGTCTCGCCGCGCGAGGTGGTGTTGACGAAGATCCACCAGGTGGCGCCGACGGCCCAGTACCAGCGCTGCCCCGACACCAGCTGGCCCACGACCAGGGCGAAGCCCGCGCCGGCGGTCGCCTGGATCGCCTGGCGGGTGGTGACGCGGGCCAGGCCGGTGCCGCCGGGCGGGGCGGGCACGGGGGCCGGGGGCAGGCGGCGTTCGTAGCACCACAGTCCGAAGCGCACCGCGGAGGCGGCGAGCACGGACAGCAGGACCGAGGCGTACAGCTCGGGCAGCTGGCCGGTGGTCGCGTGCAGGAACTGCGCCACGAAGAAGGTCATGAACGCGAAGACGCCGAGGCTGTGCCCGCGCGGGCCCCAGCGCCGCGCGTACACACCCGCGCCGACCACGGCGAGGAAGACGAGGTCGCGCGCGACGGGGTGGTCGTGCAGTTCGGCCGCGGCGGCCAGGACGGGCAGGCCGACGGCGGGCAGCAGCGCGGTGGTGACCGCCTGGCCGCGCACCGTGGCGTCGGTGACGGTGAACAGGGCGAGCAGCGCGGCGAGGCCGCCGGTGACGGTGCCCGCGAGGGAGTGTCCGGCCAGGCCGCAGGCGACGACTGCCAGTCCGATGCCGAGCACGGCCCGCGCGGCGAAGCGCAGCCGCACCCGGCCCGGGTCCGGAGCCACGAACACCCTCTTCAGCACTGCTTACCGCCTCCTTCACGCACCGGCCGGACACCGGCATGACACCGGCATGAGAAAGGCGCCGCGGGGATCCGCAGCGCCATCGACCGCTCCATATCACCATTCCTCCCACCACTGGCTCAACCGGGGCCGCCGCGACTGGTCCATTGGCCCAGCGCAGGAGGCCGGCTCCCGGCCCTCGGAGAGCCAACGGCCGACGGCCCGCGGCCCAGCGGCCCGGACCTCGCCGGGCCCTGGGTACAGTCGGTGATGATCAGCACCGCACGAGGAGGCCGGGCACGATGGCCGTGGACGAGCTCGACACCCGCATCCTGCGGCTGCTGCTGGAGCAGCCGCGCACCAGCGTGCGCGAGTACGCCCGCATCCTCGGGATCGCCCGCGGCACGCTGCAGGCCCGCCTGGACCGGCTGGAACGCGACGGCGTGATCACCGGCACGGGGCCGACCCTCTCCCCCGCCGCACTCGGCCACCCGGTCCAGGCCTTCGTGCACATCGAGGTCACCCAGGGGCACCTGGACGACGTGGGGGACGCGCTCGCCGAGGTCGCGGAGATCGTCGAGGCCTTCTCGATCACCGGCGGCGGGGATCTGCTGACCCGGGTCGTGGCGCGCGACAACGCCCATCTGGAGGACGTGATCCAGAAGCTGATCAGCCTGCCCGGCGTGGTGCGCACCCGCACCGAGGTGGCCCTGCGCGAGCGCGTCCCGTACCGGCTGCTGCCGCTGGTGGAGTCGATCGGGCGGTCGGCGGGGAAGTGATCCGCCCCCGGGCCCGCGAGCGCCTTGGCATGCTGGACCGCATGAGCGGTCTCAACGGCATCTCGGTCATCTTCGATCTCGACGGAACGCTGGTGGACAGCGAACCGAACTACTACGAGGCGGGTCGCCTGACCCTCGCCGAGCACGGCGTCGCGGACTTCGGCTGGGCGGACCACGAGCGGTACGTCGGCATCAGCACGCAGGAGACGGTCGCGGACTGGAAGGAGCGCTACGGGCTGTCCGCCTCGGTGGAGGAACTGCTGGCCGCCAAGAACCGCCGCTACCTGGAGCTGGCGCGCGGCTCCACGCGCGTCTACCCCGAGATGGCCGGGTTCGTCGGACTGCTGGCGGCCGAGGGCGTTCCCATGGCCGTGGCCTCGGGGTCCTCGCCCCAGGCCATCGCGGCCGTGCTGGCCGGCACGGGCCTGGACGCGTACCTGCACACCGTGGTGTCCGCCGACGAGGTCGCGCACGGCAAGCCCGCCCCCGACGTCTTCCTGGAGGCGGCCCGCCGGCTCGGCGCGTCCCCGGCCGACTGCGTGGTGCTGGAGGACGCCGCGCCGGGCGCCGCCGCCGCGCACGCGGCCGGGATGCGGTGCATCGCGCTCCCGTACGTCGCCGCGCAGGCCGACGCCCCGGAGTTCGCCACGGCCGACCTGCTGCTGCGGGGCGGTCAGCGGGAGTTCACGGCGCGGGGTGCGTACGAGTGGCTGGTGCGGTCGGCCCGGCCGGCCTGACCTCTCCCGGCAACCGCAGGTACGGGGCGGTGGCATCCCGGACGGCGGCGTCGTACGTCGTCGGCCGCTCGGCGACCCGGCGGGCGGACTCGGCGCACACGGCCCCCGCCGCACGCGCCGGGGTGAGCGGTTCGACGGCCGGCCGGGCGGGCGAGCCATCCCGCGGAGGGCGGCTCACAGATTTTTTGCGGTACCGGTGATTGTTTCGCCTCTCGCATCCGTATCTCCTGGCGTTGGGCCGTTCGTATCCCAGGAGGCACGATGCGCATCTCGCGCCGCACGGTTGGAACCGCGTTCGTGGGCGGAGCCATGATCCTCACCCTCACCGCGCTCGCTTACCCCGCCATGCTGGGCGTGCAGAACACAGCGACAGGCCAGGACCGCATCATCGCCAACACCAAGTACGGCCCGCTGACCGAGGCGGACCGCGACTTCGTCGTCAGGGTGCGCGCGGCCGGGTTGTGGGAGTACCCGCTGGGCACCCTGGTGCTCCAGCGGGGCACGACGCCGGCGATGAAGGAGGCGGGTGAGCATCTGCTCGTCGGGCACGGCCGGCTCGACGCGACCTGCCGCAGGATCTCCCAGGAGCTGGGCATCACCCTGCCCAACGAGCCGTCGCCGCAGCAGCAGCAGTTCGTGGCGACGGCGGAGGGCACGGCCGGCAAGGAGTTCGACTCCACGGCCGTGACCATCATGCGCGTCGCGCACGGCTCGATCTTCCCGACGGTCGCCAAGATCCGGGCGAACACCCGCAACAGCCTCGTGCGGCAGCTCGCCGACCAGACCAACGACACCGTGCTCGACCACATCACGGTCCTGGAGAAGACCGGTCTGGTCAACCACGAGCAGGTCACCTACCAGCAGACCAACCCGCCCAAGCTGCCCCAGGACCAGACCACCCCGCCGCCTCCGCAGCCGGGCGCACCGGTCCGGGTGCTGGACGTCCCCGAGGACCTGAAGGATCTGGAGACGATCGCCCCGAACCCCTCCTACGGGCAGCCGTCCCCGCAGGTCGGCTGAGGCGGGGCGGGGCCGACGGGCTCGCGCTCCGGCGGAGCCGGGGCTATGAGGGACGGCGGGGCCTGCCGCGCCGGCCCCGCCTGGGTGCCGCGGATCCGCGCTCCGCGCCCTTGCCGGTCCGCCCGCGCCGCGCGCCGGCCGTCCCGGCGCGCTTCTCCTTCGGCTGCGGCGGGGCCTGCCGGCGGCCCCGTGTGCTGTTGACGGTCCGGCCGCGGACGATGCCGATGAAATCCTCCACCAGGTCCGTCGTCGCGTCCTGCGGCCAGGCCAGCGCCACGCTCGACTCGGGGGCGTCCGTCAGGGGCCGGTAGGTGAGGTCCTTGCGGTGGTGCAGGCGGGCGAGCGACAGCGGGACGACGAGCACGCCGATGCCGGCCGCGACGAGTTCCACGGCGTCGGCCGTGGTGGCGGGGCGCTCGAAGGCGGGCCGGCCCGGAAGGCCCTCCCAGGCCAGGACGTCGTCCAGGGGGTGCAGCACGATGTCGTCGGCCAGGTCCTCGGGGGACACCTCGTCGACCGCCGTGACCAGGTGGTCCTTCGGGACCACGACGACCGTCCGCTCGGTGTAGAGGGGGATCGCGCTGAGGACGTCCCTGTCGACGGGCAGCCGCACGAGGCCCGCGTCGGCGCCGCCGTTCAGCAGCGAGTCGCACGCCTCGGCGGCGGGCACCTGCTCCAGGACGAGCGGGACGTCGGGCAGCCGCTCGTGCCAGATGCGCACCCACTTGTCGGGCGTCACCCCGGGGACGTACGCGAGCCGGAACGAGGGGGATACTTCCGAGCCTGTCACCTGGCCAGGCTACCGGCCGTGGTCGGCGCTCGTGCACACGCTCGATACCCTGGGCGGCATGAAGTCGCACCAGAACACCCAGACCATGAAGCCCGCGACCGCGGCGAAGAAGCTGGGTGTGTACCTCGAGGCCACGCCCGCCGAGTTCCGGGAGGGCGTCGTCTCACGCGCCGAGCTGGACGCGCTCCAGGCGGATCCGCCCGAGTGGCTGCGCGAGCTGCGGCGCAACGGCCCGCACCCCCGGCCGGTGGTGGCGGCGAAGCTGGGCGTCTCCATCGCGGGCCTCGCGCGCGGCGGCGTCACCGAACCCCTCACCACCGAGCAGATCGAGGCGCTGAAGCGGGAACGGCCCGAGTGGCTGGAGCGGGAGCGCGCCACGCAGGCGGAGGTCCGCAAGGAGGCCGCGCGCCTGAAGAAGCGGGACGAGGAGCGCGCCGCGCGCAACGCCTGACCCGGCCCGCCGCAGCCGGGCCCCGGTGTGGCGGTGGGCGGGGCTGCGACCGCCCTCCGGACAGGGCGCGGCCCCGCGGCACCGGCCGTACGGCACGCCCACCGCCTGCTCTTCCCGCCCGCCCGGGATGCCCTCCACGCCCACCCGGGATGCCCTCCGCCCCTTGCCGCCGCTCCCTGCTCGTCCTTGCCGGCCCTCGTTCCTCTCCGCCCGCCCCTGCCCTTCCTTGCCCGCTCCTGATTCGCCGATGGCCTTCCGAGGCGGACAATGGAAGGAGCGGAGGGCGGTGATCCGGTCCTCGCGTGCGGAATGTCCGGACGTGCGGGAACCGGCGCCGGCCGACACCGCCGTACGCCGCCCGGACGGTACGGGCACGGGCAACCGCGCGTCACGAGCAGGAGATCCCATGACCAGCTCCACCGAACACCGCATCCACCAGGACCACTCCCACAGGCACGGCGAGGGCTGCGGTCACGTCTCCTTCGTGCACGGCGACCACGTCGACTACGCCCACGACGGCCACCTCCACCGGGACCACGAGGACCACGTCGACGAGTGCGCCGCCGACGGCCACACCGTCCACGACGGCCACGACCACCAGCACGGCGAGGACTGCGGCCATCTCGCCGTACCCCACGAGGACCACACCGACTACGTGCACGACGGCCACCGTCACGCCGCCCACGACGGCCACTGGGACGACCACTGACCGGTCCGCCCGTACCCACCGGGCACCGCGGGCGCGCCCCCGACGTCCGGGGCCGCGTTCGCGCTCCGGACCCGCCTGCCGTAAACGCCAGGCCGCGCCACCCCTTCCGGCGGATAGAAATATCCACCAGCATGACTACGCCGGTCCGGCCCGCGGGTTTCGCGGGGCCGGCGGTTCGTGTCCAGCGTGCGCCCGTCGCGGCGCGACCGACCGTGCCTGGGGTGGGACATGCCGAGCCCGATGGGGAGACAAGCCGTCGAGTGGCTCGCCGCGGCCGCCACGGATCCGCAGGAGTGCAAGCGCGCGTGGGACCACGGCACCGGCACCGTCCTGCTGGAGGCCGGACGGTTCTGGGACGTGCTGACCGTTCCCGACCGGCTGGGCCTGCTCGCCCTGGACCTCCTGCGGCGGGACCCGCTCGACGTGCCCGGGCCCACACTGGTGGACTGCGCGGCACGCCGGGTCGGCTTCTTCCTGCCGCCCGACCCGGGCAGCGAGTGGATCGGGGGCGGTGTGCGGCACGCCGGCCGGGGGTCCTGGGTGGCCGTACCACCGCCCTACCGGCCCGCCGGGCGCCTGGAATGGCTTGTTCCACCGAACGGCGCGGGCACCCTGCACACGCCCGCCGCACTCGAAGCGGCGCTGCGGGAGGCCGCCGCCACGCTCGCCGTCCTGGCGCCGGTCGGCGCGGAGCGGGCGGAACAGGGATGGTGAGGAGCGGGCGGAACAGGGATGGTGAGGAGCGGGCGGACGAGCCCTCTCGGCCTTCGCGGTGCTCCGGGGCCGCGTGTCCTCCGGTCCGCCGCTGCGCCACCGGGGCCGCGTGGATCGGCGGGTGACCCGCGCACCCGCCGGCGGGACCGACGTGCGACGACGGCGCGGTGCCGTCCCCGAGGGGACGCAGCGCCGTACGGAGTCACGAGCCGTACGGAGTCGCCCTGCGCCCCGGGAACCGCACGGCTCCGGCGCGGTGGTGGTGGTCCGCGGCCGGGTCGTCCACACTGACGTCACCGACGTCACCGACGTCGTCGCGAACACGGGCCGGTCGTCCCCGTACGGCGACAGGGGAGGCAGATGTCACAGCGCACCGATCTGCGTCGGCACCGGGCCGTGCTGGAGCACGAGTGGTCCCACTGGGTGCCGCGGTTGAGGACCGCCGGCGGGCAACCGGTCGGCAGCCACGCGCTGCGCCGCGAGGTGACCGAGTCGTGGGCGCGTTCGCTCGGCAGCGTGGACCCCGGCCGGGACAGCGCCCCGGTCGCCGACGAGGGCCTGGTGCACCACCGTTGGGCGTGCTCGCCGCTGCGCGGGCCGGTCGCCGACCTGGCCGCCGAACTGCACAGCATCGCCGACGACGCCGGCTTCGTCACCGCGGTCACCGACGAGTCCGGCACGATCCTGTGGACCTGCGGCGGGCCGGCCATGCGCCGCCGCGCCGAGCGCGTCAACTTCGCGCCGGGCGGCCGGTGGGACGAGCAGGCCATGGGCACCAACGCCCTCTCCCTGGCCCTGCGCACCGGCCGTCCCAGCTCGGTCTTCTCGGCCGAGCACCTGGTGACGGCCCTGCACGGCTGGGTCTGCTACTGCGCCCCCGTCCACGCCCCGGACGGCCGGGTGCTCGGCGTCCTGGACCTGTCGACCACCTGGGACCGCTCGCACCCGCTGGCCATGTCCACCGTGCGCAGCCTGGTGTCCGCCATCGAGACCCGGCTCGCCGCGGAGCCGCCCCGCCCGGACCCGCCGCACCTCCGGCTCACCTGCCTCGGCGGCGAGCAGGCCGTGCGGGGCGGGCGGCCCCTGCCCCTGCGCCCCCGCCAGCTGGAGATCCTCACCCTGCTCGCCCTCGAACCGGACGGCTTCGCACCGGACCGCCTGCGCGACGCCCTGTACGGCGACCGGCCGGTCACCGCGTCCACGTTCAAGGCGGAGGTCTCCCACCTGCGCCGCGCCCTCGGCGGCGGCATCGCCCCGCGCCGCTACGCGCTGACCGTCCCCGTCTCCTGCGACGCCGTCGAGGTGCTGCACGCCCTGGAGGGCGGCGACGCGGAGACCGCGCTGCGCCTGTACCGGGGCCCGCTGCTGCCCCGGTCCGAGGCGCCGGGCGTCGAGGAGTGGCGCACCCGCCTCGAAGTGGCCGTGCGGGAGGCGGTGTTGGCCAGTGCCCGCCCGGAGCACGCGCTGCGCTACGGCGAACGGGCCCCGTACGACACGCAGGTGCACGCGCACGCGCTGCGCCTGCTCGGGCCCGACGACACCCGCCGCGCGATCGCGGCCGGCCGGCTGGCCGCGTCCCTGCGCGACTGACCCGCCCCCTCCCGCACCGGACGGCGCGCCAACCTCCCGCCAACCTCCCGGGAGCACAGTGGGCGGCGTCACGACGGCACGGACCGTCACCCGCCATCACCGAGGAGAGCCGCCATGGTGTACGCGCAGCCCGGAACGGACGGCAGCATCGTCACCTTCGCCCGCCGCTACGACAACTTCATCGGCGGGGACTGGGTCGCCCCCGTGGAGGGCCGCTACTTCGAGAACCCGACCCCGGTGACGGGCGAGGTCTTCTGCGAGGTCGCCCGCTCCTCCGCCGCCGACGTCGAACTGGCCCTGGACGCCGCGCACCGGGCGGCCGAGCGGTGGGGCCGCACCCCCACCACCGAGCGCGCCCGCCTCCTGAACCGGATCGCGGACCGCATCGAGGAGAACCTCGAGAAGATCGCCGTCGCCGAGACCTGGGAGAACGGCAAGCCCGTCCGCGAGACGCTGGCCGCCGACATCCCGCTGGCCGTGGACCACTTCCGCTACTTCGCCGGGGTGGTGCGCGCCCAGGAGGGCAGCATCGCGGAGATCGACGCCGACACCGTCGCGTACCACTTCCACGAGCCGCTGGGCGTCGTCGGGCAGATCATCCCGTGGAACTTCCCGATCCTGATGGCCGCCTGGAAGCTGGCGCCCGCGCTCGCCGCCGGCAACTGCGTGGTCATCAAGCCGGCCGAGCAGACCCCGGTGAGCCTGCTGTACGTCGTCGACCTGATCGCCGACCTGCTTCCGCCGGGCGTGGTCAACGTCGTCAACGGCTTCGGCGTCGAGGCGGGCAAGCCGCTCGCCTCCAGCCCGCGGGTGGCGAAGGTGGCGTTCACCGGCGAGACGACGACCGGCCGCCTGATCATGCAGTACGCGAGCGAGAACATCATCCCCGTCACGCTGGAGCTGGGCGGCAAGAGCCCGAACATCTTCCTGCCCGACGTGATGGCCGCCGACGACGACTTCCTGGACAAGGCCGTCGAGGGCTTCGTGATGTTCGCGCTGAACCAGGGCGAGGTGTGCACCTGCCCGTCCCGGGCCCTGGTCCACTCCTCGATCTACGACGCCTTCATGGCCCGCTGCGTCGAGCGCACGAAGGCCGTCGTCAGCGGCGACCCGCTCGACCCGGCGACCATGATCGGCGCCCAGGCCAGCAGCGACCAGTACGAGAAGATCCTCTCCTACATCGACATCGGCACCAAGGAGGGCGCCGAGCTGGTCACCGGCGGCCACGCCCGCACCGTCCCCGGTCTGGAGGGCGGCTACTACATCGAGCCGACCGTCTTCCGCGGCACCAACGACATGCGGATCTTCCAGGAGGAGATCTTCGGCCCGGTGGTGTCGGTGACGACGTACGACTCGGTCGACGAGGCCCTGAAGATCGCCAACGACACGCTGTACGGCCTGGGGGCCGGCGTGTGGACCCGGGACGGCAACACCGCCTACCGCCTGGGCCGGGAGATCAAGGCGGGCCGCGTGTGGACCAACTGCTACCACGCCTACCCGGCGCACGCGGCCTTCGGCGGCTACAAGAAGTCCGGGATCGGCCGCGAGACCCACAAGATGATGCTCGAGCACTACCAGCAGACGAAGAACCTTCTGGTGTCGTACTCGCCGAAGAAGCTGGGCTTCTTCTAGGCACCGGGAAAAGGGCACCTGACCAGGGCTGACGCCCGGCAGGTGCCCTTCACGGGCGTTGCCTGGACCGTAAGGCGAAATGCGCCCTTACTCCCGATCCATCCCACCCGCACCCCACCTCCGACCAGTTGTTCCGGGGCATTTCCGGGCCAAGTCCTGGCTAGCGCACCCGTAGCGGTGTCTCGTCCTCGTCCCACCGCCGCATGGAGTCCTCAATGAGGCGGTTGGCGTGATGGCGGGTTTCGGCGAGGAACTTGGCGTAGTAGCGGAAGAGGACCCCGATGCTCTGCCCTGCTCTGCGCGCGCACTCGGCTGGGTCGACCCCGGAGGCCAGCCAGAAGGAGATGCCGGCGTGGCGCAGGTCGTACGGCCGCTTTGCCAGTTCCAGGGCATGTTCGTCCAAAGTGAGCGCCGCCTCGCGTGCCCGGCGCCACGTAATGCCGTACGCCGAGGCGTCGACGTAGTTCCCGGCCTCGTTGCGAAACACACGCCCGTCCGATGCCACGCCGAAGCGCTCTATGTGCTCGCGCAGCATGCGAACCAGAACAGGGGGGATCGGAACGGGGCGTGTAGCCTTGACCGCGCGCCGCTTCAAGGAGTGGATCTCATGGACGGCGCCGTTGTCGGTCCACTCCTTGCCGGCCGCCACAACGCCGCCTTTCAGGTTCAGCAACCCCCATCCCGTAGCAGGCAGGCGGCACTGGGACTTCTGCAGGTGGATAACCTCGGCTGGGCGCATCGCGGCGTAGTACATGCAGCCGAAGAAGGCGTACAGATGCGGGCCCCGACCGGGAAGTTCCTTGACCGCAGCAAGAAGACGAGCGACCTGAGCCGGGTTCGGCACACATTCCGGGTCGACCTCGTCGGCAACCTCGGGAGCACTCCAGCGGAGTCCGGCCAGCGGGTTCTGCCCGAAGTAACCCCGCTCGACTGCGACGGCGAACACCTCATTGATGGCCGCCTTCTTACGCTTCACGGTCTTCGCGGCTGCGGCGCCTCCGTCGGTCTTACGACACAATGCGTCAAGCCCTCGGCGCAGTACGTCGGGCTCCTCCAATTCGCTGACTGGCAGGGAGTGCCGGTCGATCCAGTCCAGAGCCGCCTGCCACTCCTCCTGCGGTTCAGAACTCCACGCCTTTTTGTTGAAGGCCCACGAGTAGAGGGCGCGCCGCAGGACCCGCGGTGATCGGTAAAAGACTCCCGGCTCGACAAAGGCCGGTGTGACGGTGGCCAAAGCGTCGGCGAGTGTGCGGCGGGTATTTCCCGGAGTGCGGTCCCAACGCTGCTCAATGTATTCTCGCGCCAGGGCGTACCACGTAGTGCGCTGCTTCAGAGCACGCAGCTCGGAAGCCGGCAGGCCCGTTCGGGGATCAAACGGCTCACCGTCGCGAGCCGCCGTTATCAGCTTGGCGCGACGGCTCTCTGCAAGTCCCCTGGTGAGGAAGGACTCCGACTTTTCTCGGCCATTGACCGTCCAACGGACCTCATATCCCTTGCGACGGTCAGGACGTTCACGTATCTCCCAGAAGCGAACCTTGTAGCTCATCGCCATTCAGGCGTATTCCTTTCGCACTTCTCCCACCACGCGTCCAAGTCAGCGCGGCGGCAGCGTAGTTCTCCATTCGGTAATTTGATCATTCGGGGAGCCAAGCCTCGGGCCCGAAGGCGATAGAACGCAGACGGACTCATACGAATCTCGGCCAGAACCTCGGCCAGTTTGAGCACAGGGGGATGTGACATCTGATTCTTTTCGGGTGAGTGGGGCATCAACGTTAAGCGCGGCTACTACCAGAGCTCCACTCGCACCCCGACCCACGAGGCAGATACCCCCTACCTTCGTGGAGGCGCCGTGACGCACCCGTGTCGCCGCGATCAACGAAGTGGCAACTGCACATCGGCGGGAGCCGACCGGTCCCCTCTTCGCCTGTTTTTGGCATCACTGCGTTCGCTCGGCTCCGCCTCCAGGCACAGCCGTTACGAACACCTAAACGATCCTCACAATCGCCGGTTTGCCTAACCGGCGATCGTGGGCTATCTTGCACGCTTCTCTCAAGAATCACCTTCAACCATCAGCCACGACACCAACCGACACACCTCCAAGCAACAAACGCATATCCTCGTCACAACAAACAATTCCACCCGGCGAACGTCTCCTACAACTACGCTACTCATGTACCAAAAATTTTTCCGATGCCGCAGGTAGACGAGTTGGAAATTTTCCACATTTCGACGACATGTGGATGGCTCGCACATTAAACGCAAGGAAGGCGGCAGCAATCAGCCTAGGAGGCCGCAGAGTATTCACCGGCAAAAGGAACTCCTCACCAGGCCACCCGGTGGACCGCTCATCAGTCTCATGCTCTCGGGGTGTTGTACGTTGACATGGCCCGGAGGGAAAGTTCCAGTCCTTTGAGGTTCTTCCTAGTCTGCCGTGGGCGAATGCCGAGCCAGCCTAATGGCGCGGGAAAAATACGCTTTGTCGGTCAGGACAGATGTCCGGTTTCGAGGACGAGGCCAGCTTCTCGATGACGCCGCCTACCGCCCGTACCTGGTCCGACCGCGGATGCACTCCGTCGTGCGCGTGCGAGGTCGCTCACGCCGCCGCTTATCCGTCGCCGCCCTGGCCTGCCACAAACCCAGCGAACGCTCTCGGCTGATCTACCGACCCCACACGGACGCCCGGCCCGACTGACGCAAGAGCGTCTCCTAGGAGGATTACCGCGACCTCATCCAGACCACGCACCAGCAGCTCGGTGGACCGATCGTGCTGGTCTTGGACAACTTGAACACCCACCTGACGGCCGGGATGCTCCGCTACATCGCCGAACGCGACCGGCTCACCGTCTACCAACTCCCGCCCTACACAACCGACCTCAACCCGGTCTAGACGAGTAGCTCCAATGTAATCAGTGGTCGAAAGCAACGAGCGAGCGGGTGACGGGCGCGCTGGTCTGGTTGTTGTGCCAAATTGCGGCGGCCATCGCCAGGATGCGCTGGGCCACCCGGATGGCGACGCCCTCGAAGCTCCGACCGCCGTGTTGTTCCAGGTCGAGCTGACCCTTGAGGGTGTCATTGACCGACTCGATGAGCTGGCGGACCTTCTTGAGCATCGACTCGCCGAACCGCTGCTTCTCCCGTTGGAAGGAGGGCCGCAGCATCTCGATGCCCAACGCGGCGAGCTCTTGCTCGAACGCTTTGGAGGCGAAGCCCTTGTCGGCGATGAGCAGGATGCCCGTGCGTCGGGCGACCAGCCCGGCGTCGACCTCGAGCATCGCGGCCAGGACCGCGCGCTCGTCGAGCTTGGGGTTGGCCAGTGCCCACAGGATCGGCATGCCGGTGGGGGTGCACACCAGGTACAGGCGCAGGCCCCAGAAGAACCGGGAGTGGGAGGCGCAGTAGCCGTAGCCGGCCCAGCCCGCCAGGTCGGAGCGCCGGACGGTGGGGCGCGACATGCCACACGGCACCGGTGTGGAATCGGCGATCCACACCGTGTCGGTCCAGAAGTCGCTGTCCCGGGCCAGCTCCCGGATGATGCGTTTGACCAGTGGAAGGGCCGCTCGGAGTCGCTTGTTGTAGCCCGCGCGTTGAGGCAGGTAAGGGAACATGCCGGACAGGTGTTTGCGGGCGTAGCGCAACCAGCGGGCTTCGGAGTGGTAGCCGAGCAGGGCCTGCGCCACCGCGAGGCAGACGAGTTCGGAGTCGCTGAGCAGAGGCAGGCGGCCAAGCCATCGCGTTCCTCCGATCTCGTCGTCGATCTTCACGTAGAGTCCGGTGAGGAGGGTGTCCAGGTCGTTCGTCACACAATGACCTTGGGCACCTTTCGCATTGGAAACGGTCGGTTTTGCGTAACTGCGGGGGTTGGCTGCATGACACCGGAGTCGGAGCGGTTCGTCGTCATCACCGGGGGACCCGGATCAGGGAAGAGCACCTTGATCGACCACCTGCAGGGAATGGGCTATCCGCGATCCGTCGAGGCGGGGCGCGGCGTCATCCAAGACCAGATGGCGATCGGCGGATCCGCGCTGCCGTGGGCTGATCCCGTTCTCTTCGCCGAACTGATGCTTTGCTGGGAACTGCGCTCCTATCGCATGGCCGCTGGGCGGGCGGCGCCGGTCTTCTTCGACCGCGGGGTTCCGGACATCGTGGGATACCTGCGGCTGGAGGGGCTACCGGTCCCAGATCACATCCACGCTGCTGCGAAGACGTTCCGCTACCACCACCGTGTATTCGTCGCACCTCCCTGGCCGGAGATCTACGAACAGGACAGCGAGCGTCAACAGTCATACGACCAGGCTGAACGCACCTACGAGTCGATGATTGCGACCTACACCGCGTACGGCTACGAACTCGTGCATCTGCCCCTCGCCCCCATAGCTGAGCGGGCACGCTTCGTCACCGGCTTCCTTCGCTGATTACTTAAGAGCTACTCGTCTAGGACATGTGGTCGGTACTACGGTGCACCACGACCAACCGCGCCTTCACCGACCTGCAAGATCTGATCATCGCCGCCCGGCGGGGCCTACGCCAGCTCCAGTACCGCAACGACGTCCTCGACAGCTGTCTCACCGGCGCCGAACTCACGCCTGCCTCACTACGACGACATCACGCTTTCAAGGCCAGCAAGCGTTTTCCAAGCGGGCGGGCAGTGCACGGAGGCGTTTAAGTAGCTGTCCTACCTCCGTCTGACCGTGATGTTCATGCAACGTTATTTCCTGCCAGAAAAGGACAGGTCAGCCGCCAGCCTCGATCGGTTGTCTGATGTCAGCAAGGCAAAGGGTTGGTATGCGATTCTCGGCGAGCCACCGGGCAACCCGTACTTCCCAGAACGCGGCTTACAAAACTCTTTTGCCGCGCGGGATACAGCCCTGACGGCAGGACCCCGCGCGGCAAAGACCATCAGCCGAGGGGAACCTTCGTAAAGGTCTCCCACTCGTACATCCGGTTATCCCGATGGATCACGATGAGTTCCGCGCTGGAGACGCGTGCCTGCGCCGGCGTCAGGCTGAGGCCGGCGAGGACCTGCGCGATCGGCTCGGCGGGGCCCTCCGCAGCACTGTAGGCCACGGAGACATGCGGGGTGAACCCTTCGGCCTTCTCCGGTACGTCACCGAGGACGGCTCCGATGGCATCACGGATGGCGTTTCTGACAGCGCGGACCGGACCGTCGGGGTGGACGTGTAGAAGCACCGCCTCGGGATCGATCACTTCCGGTCCGATCTGGAGATCGAAGGCGGGGATAGCGCCCAGCCGGGTCCGGGCCTCGCCCACGATGGAGTGGATGGTCTGTTCTTCGACCTCTCCTACGAACCCGATTCCCTGCATGGTCAAGTGCAGCCACCGGTCGGGGATCGGAGTGAGGATGTCTCCGAGAGGCGCGAGCGCGGACCGGTACTCGGCGGCGAGTCGGTGCACGTCGCCCTGACCGTCGAAGGTGAGGTGCCAGGTGTAGAAGCGGCGGCCGACACTCCAACCGGGCCGCCACCACCAGTGGTTCCGCATGGTCTCGGGGTGAGTCGTCATAGCTGGAGATCAAATCAGGCGGCGCCCTCTCCTGGCGAGAGCGCGAGATGTCGTGGAGCAGAGTTCACACAGAACTCTTCGATGGCTTGCTGCAGCCCGGCCACAGTGCCGCTGACCTCGGGGCGCCCAGTGCCCGTACGTAGTTCATTGAGGCGCCGGGCAACGGGGGCCAGACGATGGTCCGGTGAAAGTGCGAGGACGGGCCCGAGTGCTTCGATGGCGCCTTCCGCTTCACCAGTGGCCAGATGTGCCGCAGCTTGGCTGATACGGATCTGGGATTCGGTTCCGTAAGCCCTGACCGGTTGTCCGGTGAGGAGCGCGAGGGCGTCTTCCGCGCTTCTCAAGGCATCGGCGGGGCGACCGATACGCAGCTGAACTGCTGCCGCGTAGTTTACTTGCCGCGCTGGCTGACAAGCGAAGATGCCTCCGATCTCGTCTTCGCCGCTCACGGCTGCGCGTATCTCCTCGGCACGAGAAAGCGCTGCCAACGCTTCATCATATGCACCGAGTTGAGACCAGGCATCGGCTTCCTGGCAGGCGAGTAGAACCGCGACTGTGCCTGTGGTGGTGTACGTGGCGCCACGTCGGGCAAAGTTGACCGCCTCACGAAGGCGTCCGTCCCAGAATGCCACCTTCGAGCGAGTCGAGAGTACCCAAGCGCGAAGGTCATTGTGACCTGCCAATTCGGCACACAGCCACGCCGTGCGACCTTGAGTATCCGCATTGCGTATCTGCCCCAGATCAGACGACATCCATGCCAGATTGGTCTCGACGGCCGCCGTCCAGGCCGGGGCGGGGATCTTCAGCACGTGTTCGTGGATCACTTCGGTAATCGTCATGCCGACCGAGTAGGACAGCCACCGGCCCCGCTTCGCGAGCCAGGACACGAAGTCGTAGGTGCCGCCGGCGGAGTCCGTGCGGACCAGCGTCTGCCGCCCCCGCCCGTACTTCTTCGGCAGCTGCGCCAGGGCGAGTCGGGCGGTGGTGATGTGGTCGGCTGCCGTGTTCGAGCCCGCGTTCCCCGGTCTGAGGAGGACGGCGACCGGCTCTCCGGTTCCGCCCGCTCCGTGGTCGACGAAGGCCGTCAGCGGATGGTGGCCGTAAGTCTTCTTCCAGGTCGCGGCCGCACCCTCCTTGTCGGAGTGCGCGATCACCAGGACGCCGTCGAGATCGACGGTGACCTGACCGTCGGCGTCCGGGGCATTCTCACCGGCCAACGACCAGATGCGGTCACGGACTTCGGACCGTGCGGACCGGATGGCCTGCAGGGCTTTCTCACCGGAGGCGGCGAGGTTGTCGATCAGGCGGGAGACGGTCGGGTCGGAGGCGACCGGGCCGAAGACAGCTGGCTCGCACCGCAGCATCGCGACGTCCGCGAGGCAGTCCCCGCCCAGCGCGACCGCCAGCGCCACGTCCAGCAGGATCTTGCCCGGATCGTGCACCGCCCGAGCCTTCCGCCACGGCGCCAACGCCGCGGATATCGCGGTGTCCAAGCCGACCTTGCGGACGGTCTCGGCCAGCAGCACACTCCCGGCCTGCGAGACCACCGCCCGTCCGCCGCCCTCGATGCGCGCGGGTACGACCCGATACGCTTCTTCACCTGGAGAGTGCTTCTTTCCATGCAGCCAACAGGACCCTCGACAAGTCCCATGGTTGCAGGTCAGGAGCACTCTCCGCTTATTTGATCAAGCCTCGGACAACCCCACCCCGTGAAAGCGCGAGGCTAGTACGGCGGAGTCCGTGCCGGACAACTCGGCCAGTCCGGCGGTGAGACCGGCATCGTCCCGCCGGTGCATACCTCGGTCCTGTCGTATGGACGGCGCTGCCTTTCCGGAGGCGATGAGACCGGCCGCACCTGTCTCTGTGCGCGCCTGGAGCTTCAGGGCCACCTCATAGGCCACGACCGCGCCCATACTGTGCCCGAAGAGCACCGTCTCTCGGTCCAGCCAGGGGTCGAGGGCGTCGGCGATACGGCTCGCCAGTTTCCTGATGTCGTCTACGGGCGGCTCGGTGATCCGGTCCTGACGGCCCGGATATTGCACGACGAGTACCTCGGCCGTCGCAGACAGCGCCGCCGAGAGGCCGAAGTAAGCCGTCGCGGAGCCGCCGGCATGCGGAAGACAGACCAGCGTCGCTCCGCCGCCCATGGGCCGGTGGTACTGCCGGAACCACATGCCGTGTACCGCACGGTACTCGGGTACGGTCATGATCTACTCACTTCCACGAGGGCACACTCGGTATGCGGTGCGGGTATCGCGACACGTGCGGTGGCGACGCTGGCAGCCCGAAAAGGCTGTACCTGACGAGGCCGGCGGCGCTTCGTGCACTGCTGTAACTGCCAACCGCGGCACGGTGGGTCAGGCGCGTATCTCAAGCGTGCAGCACTTAACGCTGCCACCGCCCTTGAGGAGTTCGGACAGGTCGATTCCGATCGGTTCGAACCCACGTCGGCGCAGTTGTTCGGCCAGCATCTGTGCGGCCTCCGGGAGAATGACGTGGTGTCCGTCGCTGACCGCGTTCAGACCGAACACCTCGGCGTCCTGCTCATCGACCCGAACCGCGTCTGGGAAGATATTTTCCAGGACCGCGCGGCTACCAGCTGAGAATGCCGCCGGGTAGTACATGATTTCGTTCCCGTCCAGCACAGAAAGCGCCGTATCGAGGTGGTAGTAGCGGGGATCGGTGAGCCGCAGGCTAATGACAGGCATGCCGAAGAACTCCTGGGCCTCCAGGTGTCCTTCGGGCGTACTGCGAAATCCCCAGCCGGCCAGTACAAAGTTCTCGGTGACGAGGAAGTCACCCTCACCCTCGTTGATGAATTCCGGCTCGTGCACGTCGGTGAATCCGTGGGCGCGGAACCAATCCAGGTAGGCTGGGCCCTCGGATGCCCGCTCCGCATTGCGGAAGCGGGCGCCGAACACTTTGCCATCCACCACGGTCGCACCGTTAGCCGCGTACACCATGTCGGGCAGGCCGGGTACGGGGTCGATGAGATTCACCGCGTGCCCGAGGGACAAGTAGAGGTCGTAAAGGCGCTCCCACTGCATCACAGCCCGCTGCGTGTCCACCGGCTTGGCCGGGTCCATCCAGGCGTTGATGGCGTAAGTGACTTCGAAATGTTCGGGGCGGCACATCAGGTAGCGGCGGGGTCGAGGGGTGCGTTCACGTCCTCGGCTGGGCCCGGTCGCGTGAATTGGAGTGAGCGTCATGACAACTCCGGATCGGTCGGTTCAGAGTGGTGGGCGCGGCTCAGTCGACGGCCGCGTATGCGTCGGTGAAAATGGCCACAATAATTATTTCTTTTCTCCGTTCACCGAGATGTAGAACCTGTCGTCCTGCCATCGAAATTGGTTCCCACTCATCATTCCTCTACTCTTGGAGATTTTGGGATCATTTTGAGCTTCCTCACGCATGGGTCAGGACACGCTTACAGGCTCGTACGACGGCCGACGATGAAGTCGGCGATCTCACCGCTCCACACAGTGAAGTTCGACAGCAGGAAGTCGCCGAGTAGTCCGGCCATGTCCGTAACGTCGCAGCCATTCGCGTTCATCAGCACGCCATCATCCGTTGTTTTCCGGGCCACGCAGAGGAAAGGGCTGCGGCCCGATGCATGTAACAACGAGGCGGGGGCCAGGCAGGGGTACCAGCACCAAAGGTCAGGACCACAGAATCAGATTCCCATCCAGGGTGAACCCCATGAAGGCGGACAGGGTGATGCGGCGTGATCCGCGAGGTTGGGCCACTTGGTGAAGGTTACGGCAGTCGAAGAACACCCCTTCTCCAGCTTCCGCCCGCACCGTGACGGAGGGAGCGTGGGCGACGACGTCCGACAGCCAGCCGTAACCGTCCTTGCGTGAATCGTCGTCCGGCACCCATCGGTGCTTCCACACCGTTAGTTCTCCGCCCTCATCGGCGACGGTGACGTGGCAGTTGAAGGCGAGTTGAACGATGGGTTCCTCATCCAGGTGGCCGGGGAACTCCCGTGCGATCTCGTCGTAGTGGATCTTCGACCCATGAGGAAACTCCCGCAGGATTCCCACATAGAGCGACTTTCCGTCGATCGTCGCAGGTCTTACCGGTATGCCCAGTTCACCAGCCAGTGAGTCCGCGACCGTCTTCATCGGATCGAGTTCATCGAAGTGGTGACGCCAGGCGGCACGGGCCGTCTCGGCCTTCTTCCAGTATTCCTCGTGCAGCTTGCCGTTCACGTAGTAATCGTGGACCGCGGGGCCGAACTTGAGGATGGGAGGGACGAGCCGTTCCTCGTCGTAGGTTTCGAAGGACGGTTGCGTGACCCGGGCAGCAATCTCATCAAGATGCTGGCTCAACAGGCCGGGCCACCGGACCGCCCCGCACATTCCGGCCGCCAGTTTCTGGAGTGCGCGTCGTGCACCCGATTCCGCCACCTGCATGGCAGCGAAGGTCTCATCGGCCAGGGCAGCGATCGGGGACTCGGTGCGTGCCTTTTCCACTAAATTTTCCTTCCATGACAAGGGGGGTGTTCAGGCGTCGGCAGTGGTCTCCCTGATCCGACGGTTGAGCCTGGTTTCGTTCGGCCAGCGGACGTCCCAGGCCCAGCCCGCCAGCTCGCACCAGCGAATGACCCGTGCGCTGATGTCGATCTGCCCCTTGCGCACTCCATGCCGGGCGCACGTGGGGTCCGCGTGGTGAAGGTTGTGCCAGGCGTCGCCGAAGGTGAGCAACGACAGCCACCAGACATTGCCGGACTTGTCCCGAGAGTGGAAGGGGCGGTCGCCGGCCACGTGACAGATGGAGTTGATGGACCACTCGACGTGATGAACGAGACCGATTCGGACCAGACTTGCCCAGAAGAAGGAGGTCACAGCGCCCTCCCACGACCAAGTGAGCAACGCACCGGCAACCGGTGGTGCCAGCACGGACACCAGTGTCAGATGCCAGTACTTCCGCGATATGCGCATCACTGCGGGCTCCTTGAGCAAGTCCGGAGCATAAGTGATGAGCGAAGCGTGCCGATGGAAGAGCCAGCCGACATGCGCGTACAGCATCCCCTTGGCGATCGCGGGCGCAGAGGTCCCGAACCGCCAGGGCGAGTGGGAATCCCCCTCCCGGTCCGCGAACCGGTGGTGTTTGCGATGGTCCGCCACCCAGGTGACCGGTGGGCCCTGGAGGGCGAGGCTGCCGGCGATCGCGAGGGCGATGTGCAGTGGCCGGTTGGCTTTGAAGGCACCATGGGTCAGATACCGGTGGAAACCCATGGACACGCCCAGCGTGGTGAGGCAGTACATCACCACCGCGAGCGTGATGTCCACAGGTCCGACACCCCACCCCCAGGCGACGGGCACCGCCACGACCAGCGCTAGGAAGGGCAAGCCAATCATCGCGTAGAGAACGACACGATCCCGTGTGCCCGCCAGGGTGTTCGCTTTCGCCATGTGAGTCTCCGTTGAAGAGGCGGTGTCAGGTCTGTGCGGAGGGTGCCTCCCCGCAGCAGTCGGGTTATGCGGGCACGTCGGACGTGAACGCCAGAACCACGTTGTGCCCGCCGAAGCCGAACGAGTTGCTCACCGCCGCGTCGACCCGCTGGTGCCGGGCCGTGCCCATGACATGGTTGAGCTCGCCTTCGCCGACTGCCCCGTCAAGGTTCGCCGTCGGAGGGACCAACTGGTGATCGATGGTGAGGACGGTGAGAGCTGCTTCGATGGCGCCAGCCGCGCCAAGCGTGTGCCCCAGTACGCCCTTGGGCGCGGTGACACTGGGCCCGTGGGGCAACACACGCCTGATCATCGAGGCTTCGGCCGCGTCACCGGACGGGGTCGAGGTCGCGTGAGCGTTGACATGGTCGATGTCGGCAGGGGCAAGTGCGGCGTCGGCGAGTGCCTGGCGCAACGCCACTTCCGAGCCCGCGCCCAGCGGATGCGGCGAGGTGGGGTGATGGGCGTCGGTACTCGCCCCGCACCCCGCGAACACCGCCCGGGGCCGCTTGCCCCTGGCGATCGCGTCCTCGGCCCGCTCCAGGACCATGACCGCGGTGCCCTCGGAGATGACGAATCCGTCCCGCTCCTGGGCGAAGGGGCGGGACGCCCCGGATATGTCATGGCCGCGAGTCGACAGTGCGCCCATGCGGTGGAACGCGGCCACCGGAAGTGGGTCGACCGCCATCTCCGCCCCACCCGCCAGCACGATGTCGCACTGTCCCGATATCAGCAGTCCCCGGGCCGTCATCAGCGCGGTGGCGCCCGAGGCGCAGGCGGTCGCGGTGCCCAGACTGGGGCCGTGGATCCCCAGCGCAAGAGCCACCTCTCCGGCGGGCATGTTCGGCAGCGCCATCGGCATCGTCAGGGGGGAGACGCTGAGGGCGCCCTTGTCCATCAGCCGCAGTGACTGGGTGCGCCACTGGGCGAGGTCCCCGATACCGCACCCGATGACGACCCCGACCCGGACGGAGTCCCACGAAGCCGGATCCAGCCCGGCGTCCGCCACGGCGTCATGGCTCGCTGAGACGGCCGCCTTCACGACCGGGCTCATCCGCCAGGAGGCACGCGCCGACATGCCGCGGCCCAGTTCGGTCTTCTCGGGCAGCCTGCAGGAGAAGTCCACGGGCAGTCCGCTCAGCTGCGGGTCCGCGGCGGCGGTCGGCCTGCCGCGGCACACTCCCTCCCAGGTGGCGGTGGTTCCGTCACCGGCCGGGGTGATCATCCCCAGACCGGTGACGGCGACCGCGGAAACGCCCTTCACGCGCTGTCCCCGCCGGTCCTGACGTGGGCGGCGATGTGCTCGGTGAACTCCGCTAGGCTGGTATCGGCGGTGATGCCGTCCTCGGTCACCGTGACGCCGAGTTCCTCGCTCAGGACGACCGCCAGCTCGGCCAGCGCGAGGGAGTCCAGTTCGAGATCGCCGATCGTCGTGGTCGGCGTGATCTCGTCGGCGGGGATGTTGAACTTGCTCTGTAGGGTGTCGCTCAGGGTGACGTAGACGGTGTCGGTGCCTGTGGACATGGTGTGTTCCCCTCTCCCCGGGGGCCGGTGACCCCACGAGGTGGTCATGGGTTGAGTGCCGGTACGTGTTGCAGATCGGGCCAGACCAGTGCGGTGGACCCCCAGGTCAGTCCACCGCCGAAGCCGGTGAGCACGACCCGTTGGCCCGGCCGCAGCAGGCCCTCGCGGTGAGCGTGGGCCAGGGCCAGCGGAATGGAGGCGGCTCCCGTGTTGCCGACCTCGGCGAGGTTCCCCACGCACCTCTGCGGGGGAAGATCGAGTCGTTCGCAGACGGAAGACAGAATCCGCGCGTTCGCCTGGTGACCTATGAAGCGGTCGATATCCTCTGTGCGCCAGCCGATGCGGTCGGCCAGAGCCCTCACGGAACCGCTCATGCGCACCACGGCGTGCTTGTAGACCTCCGAGCCCTGCATCCGGAAGAAGTGGTCACCCTGCGCCGGCGGCTGTCCGGTGGCGCGATGACGGGATCCGCCCGCGGGCACCGTGATGAGATCCGCGTGCGCTCCATCGGTGCCGAGGTCGAAGCCGAGCAGGGCACCCGGCTCGCCGGGCTCCCCTCGACGCAGCAGCACGGCGCCCGCGCCATCGCCGAACACGATGCCCGCCGATCGGTCCTCGGGGTCGAGCAGTGTCGAGTACACGTCGGCCGCGACCAGTAGGACCCGTTCGGCGAGTCCGGCCCCGACCAGCCCGGCGGCAGTCGCGAGCGCGTAGACGAAGCCACTGCACACGGCCGAGACGTCGAATGCCGCCACCGTGCCAAGGCCGAGCCGGGCAGCGAGCGCAGGTGCGGTGGCGGGCAGCGGATGATCGGGGGTCGAGGTCGCCAACACCACCGTGTCGACGGAGCGGTCTCCGGCCAGGACCCGTTCGGCCGCCTCCACGGCGATGTCCGAGGTCGCGGTGCCCGGCTCCACCCGATGCCGGCCGGCGATTCCGGTGCGGGAACGAACCCAGGCGTCGGTGACCCCCCAGGACTCCGGCAGTTGGTCGTTGGTCACCCGTAGCGGCGGCACCCACCCGGCCAGCCGTTCCAGTACGCATGCCGCCGTCATGGCGACACCCGCACCGGAACGCGGGGGCCGACCGGGCGCTCAGCCGGCGAACGCATAAGGGTTCAGGGCATCGACCGGGAGGTGTTCGATGAGCAGGCGCTCGCCGACGCCCGTCTCCTCCGCCAGTTCGATCAGGACGTCCAAGGCCACATGGTCCTCGAGCGCGTAGCCGGTGGAATCGAACACCGTCATGCTGTTCCGGTACGGCGTCCAGTCGCCAGGCCCGCCGCACACGGCCGACAACTGGGGTCCGATCTCGTCCTCGGTGAGACGCTGGCACTCTCCCTCGTGCCGGGCCTGATCCATGTGGTCGGGCACAACCAGTGCCGAGCGCAGCAGTGAGAGCGGAAGTTCGGTCTTGCCGACGAGGTCGGCACCGACGGCGTTGATGTGTACGTGGTCCTTGAACCCCTCGGCGAGCAGCACGGGCCCCTGGCCGACGCCGACCGTCGTAGCGGTGCAGATGATGTCCGATGCCGAGACCAGCTCCGCGAGATCGGCCCGGCGCACCGTGAGGTTCAGGAAGCCCACCCGGTCCGCGAAGGAGTCCGCGTGGCTCGGCTCGGCATCGTGGACCAGGATCTCCTCGATGGGGAACACCCGGCTCAGCGCGTGGGCCTGGGTCACGGCCTGTGCGCCCGCACCCACCAGCCCCAGCACCCGGCTCTCCGGCCGGGCCAGCAGCCGGCTGGCCACGGCGGAGGCCGCACCGGTGCGCACCGCGGTGAGCAGTCCCGCGTCGCACACCGCTACCAGCCGGCCGGTCTCGTCGTCGAAGCGCGTCAGTGTTCCGTTGATAGTGGGCAGCTGGTGACGACTCGTCGGGTTGGTGGGGGTGTACGACACCGTCTTCAGCGTCATGGAACCGGCAGGCACGTGATACGGCATCCACTCGATCACCCCGGTGCCTCCGGGGCAGCGGGTGAAGCCGTCCCGCGCGGGCGCGACGCCGTGGTCCGGGTCGGCCAGGGCCAGGTGTAGCCGGTCGATGACGCGTTCCATGAAGCGGTCACGACCGCAGAGATCGACTATTTTTCCCACATGCTGTTGTGTCAGGACCAGAGTGTCCACGTTCATCCTTCGCATGGTCGGGCGGGCAGCACGCAGCCCTCTTGGGGCACGGCAGAGATCGGTCAGGTCAGTGTTCGCCGAGGACCTGCTCCAACAGGGCGCAGAGGTCGTCGACATGTGGTTCGCGCATCATCGAGAAGTGGTCGCCGGGAACGATGTGGTGGAACACCCCGTCGGTGAGGCTCCGCCACGCCACAAGAGTCTCTTCACGCTCCGGCTCGGCGGAGTCGGCCGCCTGGATCAGGGTCACCGTTCCGGGAGCAGGTGACGGACGGTAGTCATGCAGCGCGAGGCCGTGCGCCCGGTAGAGCTCGAACCGACGGAGTATGTAGTCGTTGTCCTGGCCGGCCGATATCAGGCCGTAGTCCTCCGCCCGCTGGACGACATGGCGGACCCCCTCTTCGAGGGTGCAGGAGCCGAGGAACTCCTCGGACACGGGGATGCGGCCTCCCAGGATCTTCCCCCACTCGTCGGCGAAACCGGCGAGGAGCTCCGACGGCGACGGCTCGGGGGTCCGCAGGTAGCTGTCCAGGAGAATCACCTGGTCGACCCGGTGACCGGCGGCTCGCAGCCCGCGTGCCATCTCGAAGGCCACAGCGCCGCCGAACGACCAGCCGGCCAGCAGGTAGGGGCCCTGCGGGAGACGCTCCAGCAAGGTCGCGCGGTAGGTGTCGGCCAGGCCGAGCACGTCGGACTGGAGTTCCGGTCCGGTGCTCACCGGCGGGTGCTGGAAGGCGTACACCGGCCGGTGCGGCCCCAGTCCGCGGGCGAGCTGCCGGTAGCCGAGGACTTCGCCGCCGCCCGGGTGGACCAGGACGAGCGGCGTCAGTTCGCCGTGCCGCTGGAGGCACAGCAGCCGGTCCGGGGCAGCACCGTCCGAGGTACGGCCGCGCAGCGCCCGCGCGAGACCGGCCACCGTGGCGGCCTCTGCCGCATCCTCGTCGAAGAGCGCCTGGAGGGGGACGGCCGTCCCGAAAACGTTCTCCATGGCCGCGACCAACTGGACCACGAGCAGGGAGTGGCCTCCGAGGTCGAAGAAGTCGTCGTGGACGCCGATGCCCGTCCGCTTGAGCAGCTCCTCGAAAATCGTGAGCAGGCGCAGTTCGATGTCGTCACGAGGCGGTGCCGGCGTGTCGCCACCGCCGTCCCTCTGCTCAATGGCGGTGTTGGCGCGCGTCAGCAGTGCGTCGGTGTCCGTTTTCCCGTTGGCGTTGAGGGGAAGTTCATCGAGTGCGTGGATCGCGGCCGGAATGAGATGCGCCGGCGCGTGCTGGGCCAGGAACTCCCGCAGCTGCGAGGGCGGGACGGCGGCACCGGAGACGGTGACGACGAACGCGATCAGCTCGCTGTCGCCCTCGTCCAGCCGCCGTGCGACCACGGCGGCGCCCTGCACGCCGGGGTGCCGCAGCAACTGGCTGCGCACCTCTTCCGGTTCGACCCGGATCCCCCGGACCTTGATCTGGGCGTCAGCGCGCCCCAGGTAGCGCAGTTCGCCGTCCGGGAGGTGGCAGGCGATGTCCTGGCTGCGGTAGAGGCGTCCGCCGGGCACGGGTGAGAAGGGGTCCGGCACGAACTGCTCGGCGGTGCGCGCGGGATCGTCGTAGTAGCCCTGGGCGACGCCCGCGCCCCCGATGTAGACCTCACCGGGCGTGCCGACGGGGACAGGGGACAGCGTGCCGTCGAGGACGTGCACCCGGGTACCGGCGATGGGCCGGCCGATGGGGACCGCCCCGATGCCGTGCCGTTCAGGGGACCACTGCGCCGCAGTGCATCCGACCACGGTCTCCGTGGGCCCGTACTCGTTGATGACCCGTGCGCCGTCCCAGGGCGCGAGGTCGTCCGCGGTGAGGGCCTCCCCGCCGATCACCAGGGTCACGGCGCGGTCCGCCATCCGCTCCCGGGTCGACTGCCCGTTCAGCAGCCGCAGATGGGACGGCGTCAGTTTGACGAAGTCGATGTCGTCGTGCTCGACGAGCGCGCGGGACAGCGCGAGGGGGTCACGGGGGGCGTCCGCCAGCAGGCGCACGGTACGCCCGGCCACCAGAGGTGTCAGCAGCGACGTGACCGTGAGGTCGAAGCCGATGGACGAGTGGACCACCGAGCTGCCCGACCCCTGATCCAGGTAGGCGTCGGCGCTCCAGGCCAGGTAGTTGGCGAGCGCGCTGTGGTGCACCATCACACCCTTGGGGCGGCCGGTGGAGCCCGAGGTGAACATGATGTACGCGAGATCGTCGGGGCCTGCGAGGGGGATGCCCGGTTCCGGATGTGCGGTCGCGGCCGACGTGGGGAGCGCGCCGTCCGCCCCGTTCCCCAGCACGATGTGCCCGCCCTGGAAGTCCGGCAGTTCGTTCCCGGCGCTGGTCACAAGCATGGTGCACCGGGCCTGGGTGAGCAGGTCCAGCGCCCGCTGGGCGGGGTGGGTGGGATCGATCGGTACGAAGGCCGCACCGGTTCTGAGCACGGCCAGGATCGCCGACGGCAGCTCCAGAGCGTGGCCGATGCGAATACCCACCCGGTCTCCCGGGCCGATGCCGAGTTGTCGGAGCCGGGTGGCGAGGCCGGTCGCCTCCCGCAGCAGACCGGCATAGCTCAGGGAACGCTGTCCTTCCACCACAGCGGTGTGGTCCGGTGTGCGGGCGGCCTGGGCTTCCACGAGGGAGTGCGCCAGGCCGACGGCTGCCGGGGCGGTGTCTCCCTGCAGGCCGAATAGCAGGTCGTGACGTTCCTGCCGACCCAGGCGCGGGAGGTCGCCGACGGGAGAGGGCGTCCCCTGCACGGCGGCGGTGAGGAGGGTGAGATGGCGGTCGGCCAGTCTGGGAACGTAGGCGTCGGAGAGCAGCCTCCGGTCGTGTGCCCACACGAACGTGAACTCCGGTCCGGTGGCGGTCTCGCGCCGCTCGACCACCAGCCGCAGACCACGGGGTTCGCTGTACGTGGTGGCCCACAGCACGGAGACGGACGCAGGGCCCGCCCGGAACGGTTCCGGTAGGTCGTGGTACTCGAAGGCGCACGGCGCCGAGCGGCCGCTCCCCTGCGGCGGCAGGGCGACGGAACCGTCGATCGCGCTCAGCTGCTCCTGCACGTGAACGGCCAACTCGGCAAGGGACTGGCCGCTATCGGTCTCGAAGGCCATCGCCGCGTGGAACGCGTAGGGGCCGATGGCGCCGTCGAGTTCCTCGTGCCCACGGCCACTCCTGTACACAGACAGCGGCGGCGCCGTGGAGGCGAACTGTCGGGCGAGTAGGACGTGATAGGCCGCGAGCAGCACTGCCTCGACCGTCACGTCGTGCCGGCGAGCGAACCCGCAGAGGTCGCGGGCCGCGTCGCCCGACAGACTGGTCCGGAACTCGCCCCGGCCGTCGGCGTTGCCGGCGACCGTGCCGGGCCAGACCTGGGGCGACTCCGTGCCGACGACCGCCTCGTCGGCACCGTCGAGGACCTCCTGCTGCCACTGGGAGAACTGGATGTACTGGAGGGATCCCTCATCGGGGGCGCCGTCGACGGCCAGCGCTCCGGCCAGCTCGGCCGCCAGGTCGACCAGACTCTCCCGGTCCGCCTGGAGCGGGTGCACGGTGAGCAGAACGGCATGGCGTCCGCCGCCCAACGCGAAGAGATCGACTCGGGGTGCGCGGAGCCCGTCCGGTTCGGGCAGGCCGGCCCGTGCGACCACGGCGGCCTGCGCCATCGCCCGCTCCTGCCGCGCCTCGTCGAGGCCGGCCAGGTCGCGTCGCTCACCGTCGGACGCGGCGGCGTCGTTCACGACCTGAATCGGATACCGTCGACCGCCGGACCGGACGAACCGGGTCCGCAGGATCGCATGGCGGGTGAGCACCTTCTCCCAGGCGGTGACGAGGTCACCCTCGGACACGGGTCCGTCGATGCGCAACAGGGCCTGCACAAGGTTCCTCTGTCCCGCCTGTCCGGCGAGCCATGTCTCCTTCTGCTGCCATGACGTCTCATAGCCACTGACACGGCTTGTCATGGCGTGCTGACCTTTCCCGCGGTGTAGTCGACCATTCCACCCATGGCCACCAGCAGCTTCCTCTCTCCTTGGAACGGATTACGCCCATGCGCCATGGCGATATTGTCGAGCATCATGACGTCACCCGTCTCCCAGGGCAGTGCCAGTTCCAGCTCCTGGTACACCGAGAGGATTTCCGCCACCACCTCGTCAGGGATACGGGTGCCGTCTCCGTAATAACAGTTGCGAGGCAGGTCCGGTTCGTCGAAAACGGACTCCAGAGCCGTCCGCGTCTTTTCACCGAGACATGAGACATGCCAGTGCTGAAGCTGGTTGAACCAGGACATCCGGCCGTCGTCCGCGCGAAGTGCGGCGGGACGCAACGCCCGGGTGCGCAGCCGGTCACCGATCCACTCGTAGGCCAGGTCGTCGGCCCGGCACCGCTCGCTCACGGCGTCCCGGTCCTCGGTACGGAAGACGTCTTTCCAGTGCAGCCCGAGACCGGTCCCATAATTACGCACATACATGACTCCCTTCTCGAGAAAGGGGTCACGGATGGTGGAGTCCAACCGATCGAAAACCGCTCGACTGTCGACTACTGGAGTCTCACCCCCAACTTCGGCGTTCTTGACACTGCAGAACCATATCCTGGTCGGACCGCTTCTGTTGAAGGAGTTCTCATTGTGCCACAGAAGTCGTTCCTCTGGAGGATAGAAAACCGGAGTGTAGACATTTCCCGTGACCGATGCCCGAGGGTGTTCGCCGTTCTCGTTGAACAGGTCGTCGACAAACACCGAGGCGAATTTCTCGAATTCCTCCGCAGTGGTCACTCCAAAACCGCGGAACATAATGCCGCCGGTCTGCCGCAGCGCGGCAACTAGTTCGGGGACGTGCGCCTTCGCCCAGTTGGCCACGTCGCTACGTGGGCCGTCCGGCTCGAAGAGCGTCAGCCGGGTGTCCCGGTCGCCGACGATGGACCGGTGTACCGGGTCCTCCGCCTCGACGGTGGTGGGTTGGGGGACGAGTGACCTGATGCGGCCAATACCGGAGAAGCCGTTCTCCTTCATGCAGCCGCCTCCTTCCGTTCCGCTTCCGAGGTCGCAGCCCTCAGCAAGGGCCAGCACAGAGCGGTCGCTGCCAGGAGGAGCGCACCGCTGACGACAAAGGGAGAACGCAGCCCAAGGTGGTCGGCCGCCAGCCCGCCCAGTGCGGCCCCGACCGGCATCGCCGCGAGGGCCACGGTCCGATAGCTGCTGGTGACCCGGCCCAGCATGGCTTCAGGGACCAGGCTCTGTCGCAAGGACACCGTCACGACGTTCCACACGCCACCCCCGGCACCAGCCAGAGCCAGGGCGATCACGACGACGGGTAGGTTCGCAAACAGTCCCGGCGCACCGAAGGCGACCGCCTGCATCAGCATCGAGCCGATGAGGACGGTCCCCGTGCTCAGCCGGCGCCGGGCGGCAGACGCGAGGGCCGAACCCGCTACGGCCCCGACAGCGAGGACGGCGAGCAGCGCGCTGTAACCGAAGTTGCCCACCCCCAAGACCTCGAGGGTGTACAGCACGAGGACCGCCTCGGCGGCGGCAAGCGCCCCATTGGTCAGACCGACCAGGACACACAGGGTGCGCAGCAACCGGTGCCGCAGCAGCCAGCGCAGCCCCTCGCCGATGTCCTGCCGCAGGCTGCTTCGAGCTGCCTGCACCCGCACCTTGTACGTCCCCTTCACGAGGAAGACGAGCAGTGCGGCCAGGACGAACGTCACGGCGTCGACGGCGATGGGGAGCGCGTGGGAGACCGCGAAGAGAGCTGCTCCCACGGGTGCCCCGACCAGTGTCGTCATCATCGTCTGCGACGAGAACAGCCAGGCGTTGGCCCGCTCGAGTGCGGCCTCCGGAACTAGCATCGGCACCATGGCGGACGCGGCGTTGTCGAACACCGTCTCCGCCACGCCGAGTGTGAAGGACACGAGCGCCAGGACCAGGACCGGAGACTCCTGTGCGCTCACCAGTACCGCGAACCCCCCGACCAAGATGCCCCGGGCCAGGTCGATGGTCCACATCAGCCGTCGCCGGTCCGCCCGGTCGACGATGGCGCCGCCGACCAGGCCGAACAGCGGCCACGGCAGATATCCCGCCACGAAGATGAGCGAGACCGCCTGCGGGTCCTTGGTCATGCCGGCCACCAGCAGGGGAAACGCCACCGTGCGGATGCCGTCCCCGAGAGTGGATAGCGTCGAGGCGGCCCACAGCATCCAGAAGGCCGTGCCGACGCCGACGCGCCGGCCGGCCGCTCCGCCCACGTCCCGGCTCCGCGGGACACCCGCGCCGGACGTCACAGGGTTCCTTCGGGCAGAGGCAGGTCCGCGATGGCTCCTGGCGCACGCTCGGCCAGGGCCCGGACCAGCGACAGAAACCAGTCGAGAAGTCGCTGCATGGTCTCGGCCTCGAAGATCTCGGCGTCGTACTCCCAGAAACCGGAGATGCCTCCCTCGGCGTCCTCCGACAGCTCGATGGCCACGTCCGAACGGGCCCCGCCATGGGACAGTTCCAGGGGCGTAAGTTTCAGTCCGCGCATGGTCACGTGGTCCTGCGGCGTGTTGTCGAGGGTGACCTTGACCTGGAAGAGCGGACTCCGGTTACGGCCTCGGCGGGGGTTCACCAGGCGCACCACCCGGTCGAAGGGCAGTTCCTGGTGGGCGTAGGCCTCCAGCGCCATGGCACGCACCCGGCGGAGGAGCTCCGGCCAGTCCGGGTTTCCGGACAGATCGGTGCGCAGTACCACCTGGTTGACGAAGAAGCCGATGAGCCGCTCCGCTTCCACGTCCGTGCGGCCTGCCACATCCGTGCCCACCACTATGTCCGTCGCCCCGGTGTACCGGTGGAGCACCGCGTATACGGCGGCCAGCAGCCCCATGAAGAGGGTGGTGTCCTCTTCCCGGCACCGGTCGCGCAGCCGCTCGGTCACCGGTGCGGGGATGCGGAAGCCGAGGCTCTGGCTGCGCTGGGCGGACCGCACCGGTCGCGCGCGGTCCAGGGGAATCCCCGGCAGGTCGGCGACCCCCCGCAGTCGCTCCTTCCAGTACTCGGCGAGCCGGTCGAAGTGGCCCTCGTCGGCCATTCGGCGTTCCCACACGGCGTAGTCGGCGTACTGGACCTTCAGCGGTGCGAGGGTGTCCGGCTGCCGGCCGTCGAGCGCCGCGGCGTACAGCTGCACCACTTCGGAGAGCAGCAGGCCGCCGGACCATCCGTCGAAGGCGATGTGGTGGGACATCAGCAACAGGACGTGATCGTCGTCGGCGATCCGCAGCAGCGTGGCCCGCAGGGCCGTGTCGCGTGCCAGGTCGAAGGGGCGGGTGTAGGCGTCGGCGGCGAGCCGGGTGACTTCCTCCCGCGCTGTTCCGGCCGGGAGACCCGTCAGGTCCAGCACCGGCATGGACAGCGGCTGGGGCGGCAGGATCTCCTGGTAGGGACGGCCGTCGCGGCTGACGAGGAGCGTCCGCAGTACTTCATGACGCTGCACCACGCCGTCCAGGGCCTTACGGAACGCGGTCACGACCAGCGGTCCGGTCATGCGGAAGAAGATCGGGACGTTGTACGAGTGGCTGTCGGGATCCAGTTGGTGGAGGAACCACAGCCTTTCCTGCGCCGATGACGTCGGCATCAGCGGCTGCCGGGTGGCGGCCACCAGCCGTGGCTGCCCACCGGCCCCGCCCTGCGCGCACAAGCCGTCGATGCGTTCGGCCATTCCCTCGAGATCGGGTGTCTCGAAGGGCAGCCCCGTGGGTACGTCAACGCCGAACTCCGCCCGTAGCCGCAGCACCAGCTGGAAGGTCAGCAGCGAGTGGCCGCCCAGGTTGAAGAAGTTGTCGTCTGCGGCGATGTCGTCCCAGGACAACAGCTCCCGCCACATGGTGGCGATCTTCTGCTCGGTCGGAGTCAGAGGCCGTGCGCCGGACCGGGCGCGGACCCCGCGCTCACCCTGCGGATGGATGAGGAACCGCAGGGCGGCGGTGTCGACCTTGCCGTTGGGGGTGAGCGGGATCTCGCGGACGAACACGAACCGCGACGGCACCATGTGCTCCGGCACCTGCCGGCGCAGATGGGCCTCGATCCCCGGCAGCGCGCTGGAACACGTCTCCCGCCACAGGGGGTCGTTGGCGTACTTGCCCCAGTCCGGGGTTGTGGCCGGTGGCGACGGCTGCGGCGCGGTGGCCGCCGTGGTGTCCGCTGTGACCGCGTCGCGGCGGCGTACGACGACGTCGAAGGCGCCGTCCGTCCCGCCGCCGGTCCAGCCGAGTTCCACCTCGTAGGTTCCCCGGTCCCCGAGTTGCGCGTAGTCCTCGGGATCATGACCGGGCGGCGCGGTGGCGGCGGCCCGGATCCGCACCTCACCGACGGGCAGGCCGGCGGGGGCGTCCTGCAGCAGCCGGTGCACGGCGAGGTCGTACTGGAGCCGCGCGTTGGGCAGCGACCGCAGGCCAACGCTGTCGGGCCGCTCACGTTCGAGAAGCTCTCCCAGCCGGTCCGGGTCGGTGTGGTCGGCGCTCAGCCACTGCGGCTCCCGCGCCGTCGGGCCGCCGACCGTGAGGACGACGTCGTACCGGTAGCAGTTCAGCTCGTTGCGGTAGCGGCCTCGTTTGGGCATGACGCGGACGTCGGTGATCCTGGGCCGGGCGCGCCGCAGTTCCCGGAAGAAGTCCGGCGACAGGCACAACTCCTCCTCACTCTCCAGTATGTGCCGGGCACGGGCACGCACTTCGCCGGCCCTGGTGCCGGCGGCAGCCTGGTGCGCCGCGACCGACGTGTGGAACAGTTCGAGCAGATCGAGGTTGCGCACATCGCCGAGGAAGACGTGGCCGCCGTCCGGCACCGCGGCCAGGGCGGCGTCGAGGACGCGCAGCAGATAGGCCACGGACGGGAAGTACTGCGCGACGGAGTTCAGGATCACCGTGTCGAAGACGTCACCGTCGCGCACGGCCCGGTGCGCGGGCGCTGCCACGAGTTCCACGGCCTCGCCCGCGTCGGCCACACTCTGGCGCAGGTGCTCGACGACCACCTCGGACAGGTCGGTGCCGCGGTAGTGCTCGCACCGGGGAGCGATCCGGTTGAGGATCATGCCGGTGCCGCAACCGATCTCCAGCGCCCGACGGGGACGCAGCGCCTCGATGCGCTCGACGGTGCCGTCCAGCCAGGCGCGCATCTCCTCCGGGTCGATGGCCCGGCCGGTGTAACTGCTGTTCCAGCCCTCCAGGGTCGCCGGGCCCTGGGCCGCGTCGTAGGTGCTGTCGTACAGCAGTCGCCACTGGCTCACCCGGTCGTCGTCCGCGTCGTGGCCGCGGTCCGCCGCCGTCTGGTCGCCCTCGGCCTCCAGGAACGCCACGAGCCGGTCGGCGTCGGCCATGACGAGGCTTCCTCGGACCTGGGGATGGGTGGCGAGGACCGCCTCGACCTCACCGGGTTCCACCCGGTGTCCGCGGATCTTGACCTGCTCATCGGCCCGGCCGAGATAGACCAGCGAGCCGTCCTGCCGCCGGAAGGCCAGGTCACCGGTGCGGTAGAGCCTGGCACCGGGGACCGGGGAGTACGGGTCGGGGACGAACCGCTCGGCGGTCTGCGCCGCCCGGCCGAGGTAGCCGTAGGAGACGCCGTGTCCGCCGATGAACACCTCCCCGGTGATGCCGGACGGTACGGGTCGCAGCGAGCGGTCCAGGACGTGGACGCTGACGTTGGCGATGGGCCGCCCGATGGGAACCGGGCCGTGCTGCCCGTTCTCGACGGCTTCGTGGTAGGTGCACGCCACAGCCGTCTCGGTGGGCCCGTACTCGTTGATCAACCGGGCTCCGGCACCTCGCCAGCGGTCCAGTTGCTCCTCGTACAGCGCCTCACCACCGATGACCAGGGCGTTCGCCCAGGTGCCGGGCCGCTGGTCGACCCCGTGGGCCTCGAGCAGACGCAGATGTGAGGGGGTGAGCTTGACGAAGCTCAGGGAGCCGTCGTGGTTGGCGTACGCCGGAACCTCGCCGTCCGCGCCGTCCTGGGCACCGTGGACCAGCAGCCGCTGTCCCACCAGCAGCGGGGCGAAGACGCTCGTCACGGTGAGGTCGAAACTGAGCGACGAGTGCACCGGGACTCCGTCGCCGTCGTGGGCCCGGTAGGTCTCTGCGGCCCACAGCAGATAGTTGGCCACATGACGGTGGGCCAGCATTGCCCCCTTGGGGCGGCCGGTCGACCCCGAGGTGTACATGAGGTACATCAGGTCGTCCTCGTGGGACGCGACGCCGGGCGGGCCTTCGACGGTCGCCGACCACGGCACCTCGTCGAGGAGGGAGGTCGCGCAACCGGCCGCGTCGACCCGGTCGATCGTCGAGGCTTCGGCCACCAACAGCTCCGCACCGCTGTCCGCGAGCATGTGCTGCAGTCGGGCCGTGGGGTAGGCCGGGTCGAGGGGAACGTAGGCGGCGCCAGCCTTGAGGACGCCGAGGAAGGCCGCGATCGCGTCCGGTGACCGGTCGAGCAGCAGGGCGACGACCGAACCGTGCCGCATTCCCAGGTCCCGGAGGTGATGGGCGAACACGTCGGCCCGGCGGTCGAGTTCCCTGTAGGTGAGGGTGTCGTGAGCGGCGGCACAGACCGCGGGGGCGTCCGGCGTCCGACGGACCTGATCCTCGAACAACCGGTGCACACAGAGCGATCCCTGTCGCTCCCGCCGGGGGCCGTGCCCGGCTTCGAGCGCCCGTTCCTCCTGCTCGGCCGTCATGATCGGCAGGTTCTCCAGCCGGGTGGCCGGATCGGCGAGCGCGGCGGTCAGCAGGGTCACGAACCCGTCGGCGATCCGCACGACCGTCGACTCGTCGAAGAGGTCCGCCGCGTAGATCAGCCGGCACTCGAGCCCGGCGTCTGACTCCTGTACCACCAGATCGAGGTCGAAGCGCGCACCCTCGTGGTCGAGGTCGAGCGGGACGAGCGAGATGCCCGCCACCGTGTCCTGCGGGGCCGGCGTGTTGTGGAAGGCCAGGTTGACCTGGTAGATCGGGTTCCGTCCGATCTCCCGGTCGGGGAACACACGCTGGGCGATGACGTCGAGGGGGATGTCCTGGTGCTCGTAGGCGTCCAGGCAGACGGTACGGACCTCCGCGAGGAAATCCTCGAACGTCAGCTCCCCGCGGGGCCGCGCGCGTAGGGCCACGGAGTTCACGAAGAAGCCCACGAGGTCGTGGAACTCCTTGTACCTGCGATTGGCGACCGGTGTTCCCACCACGATGTCGTCCTGGCCGCTCACCCTGGCCAGCACTGCCTGGAAGGCGGCCAACAGCACCATGAAGGGGGTGGAGCCCGTGCCGCCGGCCAGCGCGGCGATCGTCTCCCTCACCGCCGGCGGCAGGATGAACTGGTGCACCTCGCCGTGCCGCGTGCTGGTCGCCGTGCGCGGCCGGTCCATGGGCAGGGCCAGGCTCTCGGGGGCGCCCGCGAGCCGCGTCGTCCAGTAGTCGAGCTGGCGCTCCGCCTCCGCGCTCTCCAGCCAGTCCTGCTGCCAACGGGCGTAGTCCGCGTACTGGAGCCGCGGTGCGGGCAGCGGCGACGGGCGGCCGGCCAGTCGCGCGCCGTAGAAGGCGTCGAGCTCCCGCGAGATGACGGTGTACGACCAGCCGTCCACGACCGCGTGATGGAAGGTGAGCAGCAGCAGCGCGTCGTCATCGGCGAGACGAACCAGCCGGAATCGGACCAGCGGCCCCTTCGCGAGGTCGAAGGGCTCCGCCTGCTCGGCGCGTACCAGCCGGTCGCTCTCCCACTCCCGCTCGTGCTCGCTCAGCCCGGTCAGGTCGATGACCGGCAACCTGCGGTGTCGCGGCGGTGAGACCAGCTGCACCGGCTCGCCGTCCCGCACGGGGAGCCGGGTGCGCAGCGCGTCGTGCCGCTCCAGGATGTCGTTGAGCGCCGCCTCGATGGCCCCCAGGTCGATCCGACCGTGCAGCCGCAGCGGCGCCGGGCAGTTGTACGCGGGGCTCCGCGGGTCGAACTCGTGCAGGAACACCATGCGGCGCTGGGTGAACGAGGCGGGCGCGGGCGCCTCGTCCTCGCCCTGTCGCATGAGTGCCGACAGTGACACACCGCGCTCCCACAGCCGCTGCCACAACTGCGCCCGGCGAGGGGGCGGCAGCCGCTCGATCCGCCCCAGCAGTTCCGCCACACCGGAGGAAACGTTCTTACCAGGCATTCAGCCCGCCTTCCAGAAGCAGCCGCCTTGCCTCTCGGCGCTGCACCTTTCCGCTGGTGGTGCGCGGCAGTCCGCCCGGCTTCAGGAGCACGACCTCGGTGACGGGAACCTGATGTGTCTCGGAGACCGCGTTCCGCACCGCCCGCGTGATCTCCTCCCGGGACAGCTCACTCTGCCTGGGTGACGTCCCGGCTCCGTCCGTGATCCGGTATTGGCGGGCGATCTCGGCCACGACGCCGACCCGGGTCTCGCCGCCGTCCTGCCAGCCGAACACCGCCACACGGTTGCCGGCGACGGCCGCATGGCTGTCCTCGACGCTGACCTCGACGTCGTGCGGGTGAACGTTTCGGCCGTCGACGATGATCAGGTCGTCGGTCCGCCCCGTGACGAAGAGCTGGCCGTCCTTGAGGAAGCCGAGATCGTGGGTGCGCAGGTAGGGTCCTTCGCCGGAGTCCGCGAGCCGTCCGCCGAAGGTCCCAGCGGTCGCCTCCGGTTTGCCCCAGTAGCCCTGGGCGACGTTCGCGCCCGCCAGCCAGATCTCACCGACGCTCCCCTCGGGGCACGGCAGCCGAGTCTCTGGGTCGACGATCCGTGCGTGGAGATTGGCGGGCAGCCTGCCGAGGCCCACCAGGGCACGGCTTGGTTCGTCCGCGGTGGCGGGAAGAACGATTCCCTGGTTCTCGAGGGCGTCCGTCCGGGCCCGGATCACTCTGCTGTCACCTGGTCTCCGGCCTCCGCTCACGTAGACGTTGGCCTCAGCCAGCCCGTAACTGGGCAGGAAGGCCGACGTCCGGAATCCGCAGCCGGTGAACGCGGCCGCGAAACGACTCAGCGTGGCTGCCCTGACGGGCTCGGCACCGCTCAGCGCGAACTTCCACCGGCTCAGGTCGAGCAGCTGACGTTGCTCCGGTGTGATCCGCTCGACACAGAGGTCGTAGGCGAAGTTCGGGGCAGGCGACAGCCGGGCCTGATAGCGGTCGATGGACTTCAGCCAGAGGAGCGGGTTCATGAGGAAGGTCATCGGGGACATGACGACGGAGCGACCGCCGAGGTAGCAGGGCAGCAGCAGTGCGGCCAGGCCCATGTCGTGGAAGGGCGGGAGCCATGTGACGCAGGTGAAATCCGCACTCCCGCCGGCGTCCTCCCCGAGGCCGCCCGCGATCGCCGCGAGGTTCTCGGTCACGTTGCGCTGCGTGAGGACGACTCCCTTGGGCGCACTGGTGGACCCGGAGGTGTACTGCAGGAGGGCCACGGTGTCGCCGTCACTCCCGGAGTCGCGCCAGCCCCAGGCCATTTCCGGGTCCACGTCCTGGACCACGAGCCGTGGAACGTCACCGGCCACGGCAGCCCCGTCCCGGCCGTCCGCGGCGAGCTCGCGGGTGGTCAGCACGACGCTCGGTGCGCAGTCGTCGACGATGCCCCCGAGCCGGTCCCTGAGCCGCTGCACGCCGAAGGGGCCGTCGGGGCTCGGCACGGGGACGGCGATCACTCCGGCGTAGGAGCAGGCGAAGAATGCCGTGAGGAAGTCCAGTCCCGGCGGCAGGAGCAACAGGGCGCGTGCGCCGGGGCCGGCCGCGCCGCGCAGCGCCGCAGCCACGGCCCGGGCCCTCAGGTCGAGCTCGGCGAAAGTGACACTGTCCTTCTCTCCGCCGTCCGAGCCCAGAGTGAGGCAGACGGTCCGGTCCGCATAGTGCGTGGCGCCCCAGCGCAGCACCTCAGTGAGGGTGGAGCCGCCTGGGTGCCGGTGCACCGGTGAGACGTCGTCCTGCCGTTCCTGCGACATGAGGAGATCCGACACCGAAGTCATCCGGCCGCCTCCATCGGTGCCGAAGGCGCTGACTCGGCCCGCACGGTGAACCCGAGCACTGTCTCGCAGAACTCCCGCCATGACTGGGTGACCTCGCCGACCAGCAGGCCCTCGTCCCGCAGGACGGGCGTCCGCACCACGGTGAGGTCGTTCCACAGGTAGACGACCGCGCCGTCCGCCATGCCGGCCTCGGTACCACGGCAGAGCTGATCCCACTCGCGGAAGGTACGCAACTCGCCCAGCCGGTAGCCCTTGCAGTACGTCTTCACGCGCGCTCTCCGCTCACGTCGGCTTGGTCCTCCATCCGCCGGCGGAGGCTCAGCGGACGCATGTCCGTCCACACCTGCTCGATGTGCGCCAGGCACTCCGTCTTGCTTCCGGCCGTGCCCTCCCGGCGCCATCCGTCGGGGACATCCATGCTCTCCGGCCAGATCGAGTACTGCTCCTCGTGGTTGACCACGACGGTGTAGGTACGTGCGTCGTCCGGTTCATCAGTGAACATGCGTCGTAATACCTCTCGTTGACTCACGGGTTGTGCGGTGCGAAGGGCAGGCCGTCACCGGTCTTCGGACTGGGGCAGTTCCGCAAGGCGCGCCACCTCGTCGGCAAGGGCGTCCAGATCGTCGAAGTCTTCGGCTGCGTCCGCGCCGGTGGGCGCGGTACGGGCATCGATCTCGGCGGCCACCGCGGCGGCCGTGGGATTCTCGAACATCAGCCGCAGCGGCAGGTCCACTTTGAAGGCCTCGCGTATCTCGGCGATGAGGGTGGTGGCCAGCAGGGAGTGTCCGCCCAGCAGGAAGAAGTCATCGTGGACACCGACTTCCTCCCGGCCCAGGACCTCCGCCCACACCGCGGCCAGCCGCGCCTCGGTCTCCGTGCGGGGCGCCACGAACTCGACGCCGGTGTGGTGTTCGGGTTCGGGCAGGGCTCGGGTGTCGAGTTTGCCGTTGGGGGTCATGGGCAGCGTGTCGATCACCGTGTAGGACGACGGGATCATGAAGTCGGGCAGGCTGCCGGTGAGGTGGTGGCGGAGCTGGCCGGTGTCGATGGTGGTGTCGGGTTCCGGGACCAGGTAGGCGGCGAGGGTCTTGCCGACCGGGCCGGTGTGCGGGGCGACCGCGGCCTGGGAGACGTGGTGGTGCTGCTGAAGGGCGGCCTCGATCTCGCCGGGTTCGATGCGGAAGCCGCGGATCTTGACCTGGCGGTCGGCGCGGCCGGCGAAGAGGAGTTCGCCTGTGGCTGTCCAGCGTGCCAGGTCACCGGTGCGGTACATGCGCCCGCCGCCGGGGGTGAAGGGGTCGGGTACGAATCGCTCGGCCGTCAGAGCCGGTCGTTCGTGGTAGCCCCGGGCCACACCGGTGCCCGCGAGATACAGCTCACCGATCACCCCTGCCGGCACCGGACGCAACTCACCATCCAGCACGTACACCCGGGCGTTCGCGATCGGTACGCCGATCGGCGCCACCACCGGCCAGGACTCCGCGGCCCCGGCGAGCACGGTGCCGGTGACGACGTGAGTCTCCGCCGGGCCGTAATTGTTGTGCAGGCGTCGTCCGGGGACGGCAGCGCAGAACTCGCGCAGCCGCTCGCTGACGATGAGCGCCTCACCGGCCTGGAAGATGTCGGTGAGTGAGGTGAGTGCGCTGCCCCTGGCTTCGGCCGCTTCCAGAAGCGACTCGATGACCAGGGTCGGGGCGAAAATCTCATTGACCCCGTGACGGTCGATCCAGGGCACGAGCTGGTTCAGATCACGCCGGACCTCCGCCGCCGGCACCACGAGCGCACCACCTGTCAGCAGGGGAGTGAGCGTCTCCTGCAGCGAGACATCGAAGCCGATGGCGGTGAGTTGGCCGGTGCGTCGGGGGGGTGTGGCGGGGAAGGTGCTTGTGTGCCAGGTGAGGAGGTTGGTCAGGCCCCGGTGGGGCATGACGACTGCCTTGGGGCGTCCCGTGGAGCCCGACGTGTAGACGACGTAAGCCGGATGTTCCGGAGCCGGGGAGCCGAGACGGTCACCGTCACCGAGGTCCTCACCCGAGTGGTCCGCCGGGGAATCCTCGTCGACGAGGAGCAGTCCGTGGTCCAGGGAGTACTCGTCGGCGGTGGCGGTGTCGGTGACGATCAGCAGCGGCCGAGCATCGTCGAGCATCAGCCGGAGCCGATCGGAGGGGTACTCCAGATCCAGGGGCAGGTAGGCCGCACCCGACTTCAACACCCCCAGCAGCACGCCCACCATCCGTGCCGAGCGGGGCAATGCCATCGCGATGACACTTTCCGGTCCGGCGCCCCTGGCGACCAGGGCTCGGGCGAGACGATTGGCCCACGCGTTCAGCCGGGCATACGACCACACCTCGTCTTCGAACACGACCGCGTCGGCATCGGGCGTGCGGCGGACCTGGGCTTCGAACAACTCGGCCGCGTGCATCTGCGGAACCGCGCTGTGGGTGTCGTTCCACTCCTCCAGCAGCCGGCGTCGTTCACTGTCACCGAGCAGTTCCACCTCCCCGACCGCCCGGGACGGCTGCTCGGACACGGCCGTCAGCAGGCGGACAAAGCGTTCGGCGAACGTCCCGGCGGTCTCCCGGTCGAACAGGTCGGTGCTGTATTCCAGGACACCGGCGATCTCGCCGGTGGGCTGTTCCTCCAGGTTGAAGAACAGATCGAACTTCGACGTCACCGAATGGTAGGACTCTTCGACCAACCGCAGTTCACCCAGCTCCAGGTTGACTTCGGGGGTGTTCTGCAGCGCCAGCATCGTCTGGAACAGCGGATGACGGCCCATCGACCGAGCGGGATTGAGTTCCTCCACCAACCGCTCGAAGGGAACATCCTGATGAGCGTAGGCAGCCAGACTCGTCTCACGCACCCGGGCCACCAACTCCAGGAAGTCCGGGTTGCCGGAGGTGTCCGTCCGCAGCACCAGCGTGTTGACGAAGAAACCGACCAGGTCGTCCAGCTTCTCGTCCAGCCGGCCCGCGATCGGAGTACCGATCGGAATGTCCGTCCCCGCGCCCAGCCGGGTCAGCAACACAGCCAGACCTGCCTGCAGCACCATGAACAAACTCGCCCGCGACTCCTGAGCGAGCACACGCAACCGCTCGGTCAACATCGCATCCAGTACGAAGCCGACGCTGGAACCGCGTCCACTGCTCACCGCCGGCCGGGAACGGTCCACCGGCAGCTCAAGCTCCTCCGGCAGACCCGCCAGGGCCTCCCGCCAATACCCCAGCTGCCTCGAAATGATGCTGTCCGGGTCATCCGCGTCACCCAGGAAGTCACGCTGCCACAAGGCGTAGTCCGCATACTGCACCGGCAGCGGCTCCCAACCGGGAACCTCCCCCGCCAGCCGCGCTTCATAGGCCACCGCGACATCCCGCGCGAGCGGCGCCAACGACGAGCCGTCACCGGCGATGTGGTGCAGCACCAGCAGCAGCACATGCTCCCGCGCGCCCACCGAGAACAACCACACCCGCAGCGGAAGATCAACCGCCACATCAAACGGCTCCGCAGATGCGGACGCCACCAGCGTGTCCACCTCCGAGGACTTCACGGAGCGGACCACCAAAGGCGGCGCGGCCTCCACCGCAGGCACCACCTGCTGCACCACCATGCCGCCGACCTCCGCATACCGCGTGCGCAGCACCTCATGACGGTCCACCACATCGGCCAGCGCCGCCCTCAACGCCTCAACATCCACCTCCCCGAACAACCGAAGGGCCATCGGAATGTTGTAAGCAGCCCGGCCCTCACCATCGAACCGGTTCAAGAACCACAACCGCGTCTGCGCAAACGACAACGGCAGCAACTCCGGCCGCTCGACCGGAACCAACGCCGCACGCACAGAACCGCTACCCGCACCGGCCAGCCGCTCCGCGAGCCCGGCGACCGTAGGCACCTCGAACAGCCACCGGATCGGAACCTCCGCACCGAACACATCCCGAACCCGACTCACCACCCGAGTCGCCAGCAGGGAGTGTCCGCCCAGCAGGAAGAAGTCATCGTGGACACCGACTTCCTCCCGGCCCAGGACCTCCGCCCACACCGCGGCCAGCCGCGCCTCGGTCTCCGTGCGGGGCGCCACGAACTCGACGCCGGTGCCGGCTTCGACGCCCTCCATCGCCGCGAGCGCCGCTCGGTCGAGCTTGCCGTTGGGAGTCAGAGGCAGGGTGTCCAGCACCACGTATGAGGTGGGGACCATGTAGTCGGGCAGCAGATCGCGCAGCGCGGCGTGGAAAAGTACCGTGTCTGGATCCGTGTCGCGGAGCCCGGCGGTCTCCACGTAGGCGACGAGTCGCCTGTCGCCGTCCCGGTCCTGGGGCAGGACCGCCACGGCGCTCGAGCCGGTGACCTTCTGGACGGCGGCCTCCACCTCGCCCAGTTCCACCCGGTAGCCACGGATCTTGAGCTGGGTGTCCTTGCGGCCCAGATACTCGATGACCAGGCCGTTGCCGGTGTCCCGGTAACGCGCCAGGTCACCGGTCACATAGAGCCGTTCGCCCGGCTCGGTAGCCCAGGGGTTGGGAACGAAACGCTCGGCAGTCAGCCCTGGGCGGCCCAGATAACCGCGGGCCAGTCCGATACCGGCGGTGCACAGCATGCCGGGAACGCCGATCGGTACGGGGTTGAAGGCCTCGTCCAGGATGTACACCCGTGAACCCGGGAACGGCAGTCCGATGGGCGACTGGTGACCGGCCGATGTCTCCTTGTCACGATGGACGTGGTACGTGGTGTCCACAGTGTCCTCGGCAAGCCCGTACGAGTTCACCACCATCGTGCCCGGACCTGCGGCCTCCAGGGCTCTGCTGAGATCAGTGCCGTAGACCATGTCCGATCCGACGATCAGCACCCGCATGAAGTCGAGCGTCTCGCCGGACGCCCGGACGTGGTGCACCAGCCCGTTGAGGACCAGGGGTACGAACTCGGCGCAGTCCACCCGCTCACGCCGCATCAGTGCGAGGAGGCTGGCGGGCTGGAGCAGCACGTCCCGAGGGCAGAGGACCAGCTTCGCCCCGGAGCAGAGGGCACGGACCACGTCACCGACGAAGACGTCGAAGCCGAAGGTGGCCATCTGGAGAACCGAGGAGACTCGCTCCCGGAGTCGGTATGCCTCCTCCCAGCCGAGGTAGCGGTCGCGCAGGGAGCCGTGGCAGACCATGACGCCCTTGGGTCGGCCCGTGGACCCGGAGGTGTGGACGAGATACGCGAGGCCGGCGTCGAGGAGGGGAAGAGCGAGGTTGTCGGCGGGCAGCCGGTCGACGGCCTCCCGTTCGGCGTCCAGGAACACGGTGGTGTGCTGCCCTTCGGGGACCCGGTCCCGGAAGCGTTCCAGGGTCAGGATCACCGACACGCCGGCGTCCGCCGCGACCCCGGCGCGCCGCTGTGGCGGGCCGTCCGGGTCGAGCGCCACGTGTGCCCCACCGGCCTTCCACACCGCGAGCACCGCAACGATCAGGTCGGTGTCGCGTGCCATGAGCAGGCCGACCCGGGCCTCCGGGCCGATGCCTTCCACTCGGAGCCTGCGGGCAAGCCGGTTGGCGCGTTCGTTCAGTTCCCGGTAGCTGATCCGGTCGCCGTCGCAGGCCACCGCATCGCTGTCGGGCGCCGCCGCGGCGCGGGCCTCGAAGAGCTCCACGACACTGCCGGCGGAAGCGGTGGATGGCATCGGCGGCGGCCTATGACCGGCGCGCAACAGGATGAGCTGCTCGCCCTCGTCAACCAGCGGGACATGCCGGATGTCCTGCTCTTGAGACGACAAGAAGGCGCGCAGCAGAATCCGGTAGAGACCAGCGAAGCGGCGGACGGTCCGCTCGTCGAAGAGGTCGGTGTTGTACTTGAAGTCGAGCGTCGATCCCTGGCTGAGCGTACGGACGTCGACCTCGAACTCGGTGGGGGTCCAGCGGCGTGCCGGAGTGATTACATCGGTGCTCAGGCCGGAGAAGCGGGGAGGCTCTGTCTCCTGGTCGAGGTTGAAGAGTGTGGGGAACATCTGCGCGCGGGCGGCGTCGGTGCTGACCGGGATCCTGCCGCGCAGCGCGGAGATCGGGTAACCGGAGTGGGCGTAGGCCCCCACCAGCGTCTGCTGGAGCTCGGCGAGGAACGCGGCGACGGACGTCCCCGGGCGGAAGGTGATCCGAATCGGGACCAGGTTGCTGCAGTTGCCGACCATGCGCTCCTCGCCCTCGGCCCCGCGCTGGGCGACGGGCACACCGATCACCAGATCGTCCTGGCCCGTGACGCGGTGCAGGAGAATCGCGTAGACGCCCAGCAGAACGGTGAAGGGGGTGCTGCCCAGCCGACGGGCGGTGACGGCGACGCGCTCCGCCATACCGGGGTCGAGCGGCATGGTCACGGTGCCACCGCGGTACGTCACGTGCGCGGGTCTCGGCCGGTCGGTGGGCAACTGCAGCCCCGGCATGCCGTCGGCGAACCGGGCGAGCCAGTACTCCTCGTCGGCCTGCCAGGACTCGGTGCCCACACAGGCGAGTTGCCGCTCCACGTAGGTTCGGTACTGGGGTGCGGGCGGCAGCTGGCTCTGGGTGCCCTCCCGGTGAGCGCTGTACCGATCGCTGATCTCCGTCAGCAGCACCCCGAAGGACCAGCCGTCGATGACGGTGTGGTGGGCCGCCAGGTAGAGCTGGTGATGGTCCTCGTCCAGGCGCAGCACGGCGGTGCGGAGCAGGGGGCCGGCGGCCAGGTCGTACGGGGTGTTCTCCTGCTCGTCAAGCCACCGGGTCATCAGCCGGTCGCGGGTGGTCCGGTCCGCAGCCGTGGAGAGGTCGACCAGCGGCAAGTCTTCGGCGACGGCTGCTGCGGTGTGCTGCTCGGTGCCGTCCGCCGCGAAGACCGTACGCAGCACCTCGTGCCGGGCGACCACCTCGCGCACGGCAGTCCGCAGCGCGGACAGATCCAGTGCCCCGCGGAGGTCCAGCAGAAGGCTTTCGTTGTACGCGCGTGACGGGTCCTCGCCCATCTGGTCGAGGACCCAGAGCTCCTGCTGCACCACGCTGAGCGGATAGCCGCTGCCGTCGTCACCGGCCTGGACCGCGTGGCCCGGCCCGGCCGAGAGCCTGGGCGAGCCGGGGAAGAAGCCGGCCTCGCGCAGGTCGGTGCCGACCCGCAGGATGGCTGCGATCACCGTTTCGACGTCGTCGTCGGTGTGGGCCGTGGACAGGAAGCAGTTCCGGCCTTCCCAGACGTAGAGTCCCTGGTCCAGCAGGGCCGTGTGGAAGAGCTCGGAGATGTCCGGCTGGTGTGAGGAGGTCGCCGGGAAGTCGAAACGGAAGAGTGAGCCGAAGTGGACGACGCGGACGGGGACGCCGGACTCCGCGAACGCCTCGTTGACCCGGTCGGCGAGCCTGCTCACCTTCCGGCTGACGGCCTCCTGCAGCTCGGGGCCGCGGCGCTTCAGCTCCAGCAGCACGGCCCGGCTGGCGGCGAGCGCGAGTGGGTGCTTGCAGAAGGTGCCGGTGAAGAAGGTCTGTACGACGCCGGGCCGCGGGCCGTCACCGAAGGCATGGACGCCGCCGTCAATGGCATCGAGGTAATGGGCGCTTCCGGCGACCACTCCGATGGGCAAGCCTCCGCCGATCACCTTCCCGTACGTGGTGATGTCGGCCTCCACACCGAAGATCTCCCGCACGCCCCGGGGGTGCATCCGAAAGCCGGTGATGACCTCGTCGAACACCAGTGCCACCCCGGCCTGGTGGGTGATGTGCCGCAGTTCCTGGAGGAACGCTCGGGGCTGGAGATCGGGGCGGCGGCTCTGCACCGGCTCGACGACGACGGCGGCCAGCTCGTCGGCGCGTTCGCGGATGGCGGCGAGGGACTCGTCCTCGCCGTAGGGCAGGACGAGGACGTCCCGGCTCACCCCATCGGTGATACCCGGCGCCATGGGCAGTGACTCGCCGAGGTCACTGGTCAGGTCACGCTGGGCGAGGACCAGGTCGGACGAACCGTGGTACGACCCCGCGAAGAGCACGATCTTGCTGCGTCCCGAGACCGCGCGGGCCAGCCGGACCGCCGTCATGACCGCCTCCGAGCCGGTGTTGCAGAAGGCGATGCGCTCGTTGCCGGTCATCTCGTGGAGGAGCCGGGCAACCTCGGCGGCCAGCTCCGGCTGCGGGCCGAGTTGCATGCCCCGCTCCAATTGCCGGGTGATCGCCTCGTTGATGAAGGGCTCGTTGTGACCGAAGAGGTTGACTCCGAACCCCATGGCCACGTCGACGTATTCGTTGCCGTCGAGGTCCCACACGCGGGAGCCCGAGGAACGTGTGACGGTGATGGGGTAGTGAGCCTCGCGCAGGAGTGTGTCCGTCCGGGGCGCATGGCGGATGTCGGCGTTGTGCAGACGGTCCTGCAGGTTGTGTTCCTTGGACTTCCGGGTGTACTCGCAGTGGCGGCGGCTCAGCGCGTCCACGTAGCGCTGCTGGGACTCGGTCAGCATCCCGGAGGTTCCTGCCGCCTCGGGGCGGGTCGGCCGGAACGGCACATAAGTGCGTGGGGAGATGGCCGGGGCACCACTGGCCCGACCTGCCGTCGGGGCCGGGGCCGGGTCCGGATCCGTGGGCCCGGTCTGCCGGGCGGCAGGGCCGGAACCCGCTGGGACGGGGGCAGCTGCCGCGACTGTGGCCCCGCTGCGGAGAAGTTCGTAGGCCTGACCCATGACCTGGGCGTGGACGTCAAGGAACTTGCCCATGGCCCCGTCGCCCGGGCCCGTCGGCGTAGGGGACTCCGGCTGCGGTGCCGGTGCTTGCGGTGGTCCGGAGATCACCTGGTGCCCGGCCGCGCGATCCGGCGCCGCGGACGGCGTGATCGCGGGGGCGGCAGACGCCTCGAACTCCGCCATCAGCCGTGGCTCGGCGTTGGCCCGTATGTACTCGGCCAGTCGCGCCAGTGTGTTGACCTCCTCAAAGAGGAGGTTCGTGGGCGGAGCCACCCCGAAGGTCCGCCGGATGTACTGCAGAAGCTGCAGCAGCATCATGGAGTCGGCGCCGAGTTGCAGGAAGGGCGTGTCCGGGTCGACCGGCGCATCCGTCGCGAGCAGCTTGGTAACGGTCTCCCTGAGAGAGGACACGACGGGATCGTGGTACGCGGCTCCGGTGTACTGCCTGGGTGCCACTGTCTCCGGCCTTTCGCTCGGTGAGGTGTCCTGTGGTGCGGCCGACGCGGGCGACGCGTCCGCGGGGAGCCAGATGTGCTTGCGCTGGAAGGGGTAGGTCGGCACTGGCGTCCGACGTCGCGCGTAGCCGCTGTCGAAGGCCTTCCAGTCGATCGGGTGACCTGCCGTGTAGAGCTGGGCGACGCTCTTTGCCAGGACGGACCAGTCGTCGTGCCCGCGCCGCAGGGACGGAAGTCGGCGAGACTCGGACACGTCGCGCCGGACGGCGCCGATGAGCACCGGGTGCGGACCGGTTTCCAGGTAGGTGGTGCAGCCGCTCTCGGCCAACCGGCGGATGCCGTCGCCGAATCTGACCGTCTGCGTCAGATGCCGCTCCCAGTAGGAAGCGTCCGGGGAGTGGTTCCGGTCGAAGGGCTGGCCGTCGAGGTCACTGATGAGCGGTATCCGGGGAGCCTGGAACTCGATCCGTGACAGAACGCGGGCGAAGGCGGCACGGGCGGGCTCCATCATCGCGGAGTGGAAGGCGTGTTTGCTGGACAGCGGGTGGGTCACCACGTGCCGGTCCGTCATGAGCCGCTGGAAGGTCTCGATGGCCTCGGCGGTGCCCGAGACGACGGTGTTGTCGCTTCCGTTCACCGCGGCGACAGCCAGGGTGTGCGGGGACGCGAGCCGGGCCGCGGCCTCCCTGACGGTGGCTTCGTCCGCGACCGCCAGAAGCATGGCGCCTGCCTCGGTCAATTCCTGGATCAGGCGTCCGCGCTCGGCCGCGAGCCGCAGGCCGTCGTTCCGGCTGAAAACGCCCGCGACGCTCGCCGCCGCGAGCTGACCGACACTGTGGCCGAGGAGATAGTCCGGCTCAACGCCCCAGGAGCGCCACAACTGCGCCATCGTGTACTCGAGAGCGAAAAGGGCGGGCTGAGTATTGCGAGTATCGTCGAGCAGACCCTCTGCTTCCTCGTCGTGAAAGAGGATTTCGCTCAGCGGACGTTCCAGATATTCGGCGAGAACCTCACCGCACTCGATGATCTCTCGCCGGAACGATGGGTGGGTATCAAATAGCTGTCGCGCCATTCCCAGATACTGGGAGCCCTGGCCTGTGAAGAGGAAGGCGATCTTACCGGGTTCGGCTGCGCCCCGCCCCGTGGTCAGTCCCGGATGGGTTCCGCCTTGGGCGAGCTGTTGCAGAGCTTCCTTCGCTTCTGCCGCGGATGCGGCGGCGACCACCGCCCGATGCGAGAAATGAGAGCGGCCGGTATTCGCCGAATGGGAGATGTCGGCGATGTCGGAGTCGCTCCGGTCAGCCAGATGGGCCGTGTAACGCCGCGCGAGGGCGGCCAGCGCCGGCTCGGTGACTGCGCTCAGGGCCAGCAGGTGCAGCGGCCGGGAAAGGATGCGGGGTTCGGCGGGCGAGGTGGGGGCTGGGGCTTCCTGGACGATCAGGTGAGCGTTGGTGCCGCCGAAACCGAAGGCGCTTATCCCGGCCGTCCGCGGTCCTGTCCGTGTGTCCCAGTCGGAGAGCCGCGTCGGGACCGTGATCCCGGCGTCCCCACCGATGGCGGGGTTGAGGCGTTTGAAATGCAGATGGGGAGGGATCTGCCGGTGTTTCAGCATCAGCAGCACTTTGATCAGGCCCGCGATTCCGGCCGCAGCCTCGGTGTGCCCAATGTTGGTCTTCACGGAGCCGATCACCACCGGCCGCTCGGGCCGTTGGTGCGCCGAGAGAGCGGTGGATAGAGACCGGACCTCCACCGGGTCGCCCAGCGGCGTACCGGTGCCGTGGGCTTCGACGTAGTCGATCTGGTCGGCGGTGATCTGAGCATCACGCAGAGCGTCCCGTATGACCTGCTGCTGCGCCGGCCCGTTGGGCGCCGTGAGCCCGTTGCTCCGTCCGTCCTGGTTGACGGCGGATCCCCGGATCACCGCGAGGACCGGGTCGCCGTCGCGGCGCGCTGCCGCGAGGGTCTTCAGCACCACCACCCCACAGCCCTCGGAACGCCCGTATCCGTCAGCCGAGGCGTCGAAGGTCTTGCAGCGCCCGTCGGCCGCCATCATGCCCGCCTGCGTGAAGATCTCCGTGGCGTGCGGTCACAGCAGTAGGTTCACCCCGCCCGCCAGGGCCACCGTGCTCTCACCGGACCGGAGGCTGCGGCATGCCTGGTGCACGGCGACCAGCGAGGACGAACAGGCGGTGTCCACCGCCAGGCTGGGTCCTCGGAGGTCCAGGAAGTACGACAGACGGTTCGCCGCGACGCTCAGGGCCTCTCCGGTGCCACTGTGCATACTCGGCGAGTCCTGCATGCGGCCGTAGTCACTGTGGCTGATGCCGATGAAGACACCGGTGCGGCTGCCGGCGAGCTCAGAAGGCGCGATACCGGCCGCCTCGATAGCTTCCCAGGCCGTCTCCAGCAGCAGGCGCTGCTGAGGATCGACGTAGGACGCCTCCCGCCGGGAGAGAGAGAGAAGAATTCGGCGTCGAAGCCCGCCACGTCCCGCAACAGCCCGTGTGGCAGGTGATCGCCCAGCAGTTCGCGACGCTCGGCACTGCTCCCGACTGCGTCACAGCCCTCCCGCAGGAGTTCCCAGAACGCGTCGCCACTCTCCGCGCCGGGGAAGCGGCAGCTCAGGCCGATGACGGCGATCGGCTCTCCGCCACTCTGCTCCTCGGACGAGAGGACGGCCTGCGGGGCCTGGCCGACAGCGTCCGGCGAGCCGACGAGATGGCGGGCGAGTGCGCGGGGCGTCGGATACTCCCATAAAACCGCAGGCGAAAGGTCTCTGCCGAGCCATTCCCGGAGCTCCCCGACGAGTACAACGGCATCCTTTGAGGAAAGTCCTAGATCAGCTAAGGGCTGCCGGGCGTCGAGACGCTTCGGTCGCACACCGACTCGGCGAGCCACGTGTTCCAGGATCCATTCCTCTATACGTGCTGCCCCAGCACGGATCTCCTCGGGCGTACCTGCCTCCGGGGAACTGGGCAACGATCGTTGTACGGGTCCTGAGATCTCGCTGTGCTCGGGCAACCGTCGTCTCCAAGTGGGTGCAGTCGCCTGACAACCAAGCACTTTCGGTCCATGTGCCGGATACTCTCTGGGCGATGTCAGGCGTGACCGGTTCTGTCGCGGTAAGTCGTTTTAGAACGGCAAATCGATTCGCTAGAACGCTAGAAAGCGATACCTCATCCAAGTAGGAACTTCGATGACACCCGATTGGGTACCTACTCTGCCCCTCTCATCGGCATTGCATTGCTTTCCTCCGAGTTCCTCATCGCCGGATGATCACGACATGGACCGTATCCGACCGTTCACCATCAACACCTCTAATTTCTTGATGAGTGGCCAAAATTCGTCGCTGGGATGCTGCATCATCGAAGGTCAGCACATAGTCAAGGCGGCGCGCCGGTGATCAATCTGACTGAGATCGCACCTCGGAATCACAGATTCAGCAGGGATCAAGCGGAAGCCGCGAAGTCCACGCCCTATGCCGCACGCGCTGAGCCTCTTCCAGCGTGACCGCTGATCGGATGAGTGCGGTCCTGCCCGAAACGCATGAGGGCTCCCGAGCCGTTGAGGGCAGTGCGCTCGGTGTCTCAACTCATCCGTTGCGCTCGTCCGTCACTCCAGTGAGACCACCCCGTCGGGTAGCCAGCCCTCCCAGTAGCCATCGATGAGAAGAGGCAGCGTTTCGGGTTCCACGGCCGCGCCGCCGTTCTGGAGTTCAGCCGTGCTCCACCAGCGGGCACCAGGTCCCATCAAGGCTCTTACATCCTGCGGCCAGCCTTCAGCTGCGGGTGCTGCCAAGACGATGTACTCCGCGCTCACGCGAGAGGCGCTGGCCGGAAGGTGTCCGATCTGGTGCACCCGTCAGGAGATCCGCGAGATCTCCGACGAAGCCCAGAAGATCTACGACGACATCCGCCACGGCCGCCTCATCATCCACGCCCACGCCGACGACGACGGGACCACCGTCGCCGTCGGCTCCTACCGCGACGGCAGCAGCATCCATCTCCACGGCGAGAACCACCTGCGCACGATCACACAGACCTTCGACTCGCCCGCCGAGGCTCTCGCCGCCTTCGAACGCCTCCACCGCGACACAATGCGCCCCGGACCCGCGCCCATGACCGCCCCCGAGCGCCAGGCCGCCGACGCCCGCAGCACCCTGCACTCACCCGGCCTCGTAGAACCCGAGCCGACCGTCCAGCGGACAGAAACGGTGCCCGCCTACGCCGCCGACCCCGCAGACCACGCCGCCGCCCTCGACGAGTTCGTCGCCGAACACGACGACTGGGAGAAGTGGCGCACCTGGTCGGACGACACCACCCACCTCATCCACGAGTCACAGACCCTGCGGGCCGAACTCGTCCACGAAGCCGATTCCGCGCCACCACCTGGACCTTCGCCGCCTACGAGACCCCCGTCTCCGACCGCATGTGGCACCTGACCCTGACCGGCGCCACACCCGCCCCCCCTCCTACAGACCCTCCTGGCCAGGCTCGCGGAAGGAGACGCCTGGCAGACCGCCCTCGGCAGCCCCGTCACCGAAAAGACCGTCGCCGAAGTCACCCGCCCCCTCACCGACGCCGGCTGGAAGCACACAGTCAGGGAACGATGGATCCGCTGGCAAACCGCCCAAGGCGACGCCGGCGTCCAGTTCGACACCTTCGCCGCTCAAAACCCCAGCACCCTTCCCACCTGGACCTTTTGGGCCGGCCCCGACATCGACCGCCCTACCTGGACCATCCACGCCTCCCCCTCCACCCCCGCCCCGCTCCTGGCCCACCTCACCGAAAATCTCGCCCACGGCACCGGCACCCGCCAGACCGACGGCCGCAAGGCGACAGGGATCAAGCAGACCGCCACCACGCACCGACCCCGGCCACTCCATAAGCTGCCCACAGCGCCCCGGCGCTGATCCGAGCAGGAGATCGCAGGACCCGCGCGCAGGCGCAAGCCCCGCTGTCCGGTCCTCGTGAACGTGGCGAGCGTCCCACTGATCATGGGGAATCGGTTGGGGGCGGCGACGTTACGGCTAGCCGTGCTGGTAGTTGGAGCCGCTGACCAGATCTGACGCTCGGCTGGCCCGTCGCCGACGGTACGCCTTCTGAGGGCACCCTGCATCGCAATACGCAGAATCCGCACGCCCAGCCGTAACGATCTCGCCGCAGGCGCCGCAGGGGCGGACTGACCCCTGCCCCCCTCCAAGCTTGATCCGCCCCGTGAGATCCACGGCGTGCACACCGTTGCGCATGGAGGACACCCGAATGCGTCGCCCCTACTTAGCCCTCGCAGGTGCCGTTGCGTCACTGCCCATCGCCCTGATCCCCGCCGTGTCCGCTGCGGCAGCACCTGGGGACAAGCCGCAGGTACTCAGCTCCTGGACTCAGACAAGTGCTTCCAGCTACAACTCCTGGGCCGCTGCCCGACAGAACCAGAGCGCATGGACCTCCTACGGCTTCGACTGGTCGACGGACTACTGCACCTCGTCGCCCGACAACCCCTTCGGCTTCCCCTTCCAGAACGCCTGCGCCCGCCACGACTTCGGCTACCGCAACTACAAGGCGGCCGGCGCCTTCTCCGCCAACAAGGACCGCCTCGACTCAGCGTTCTACGAGGACCTCAAGCGCGTCTGCACCACCTACTCCGGCGCCACCCGGACCGCCTGCAACAGCACGGCATGGACGTACTACCAAGCGGTCAGAGTCCTCGGCATGCCACCGGCCGACCGAGGAGCCGGCAAGGGGCTGCCTGAGGGACAGCTCGCCAGAGCCTGAACGGTGACGCTCCAAGACCGAGGCGGCACCGCGTCCTGGCTCGTGCCCGACTGGACCACGCGGCATCTGCGCGGTTCTGCAGGCACGGGAAGAGCACCGAGCTGACGAAAGCCTGTGCTGGCGCCCAACTCGATCAGCCGCCGCGTTGACCGCGGACTTCCAGGAGCGGATGCTGCCGCCCCGCAGTGTGTATGTGCCCACGCCTGCAGCAGCCGCTGGCCGCTGCAGGCCACACTGCCGATGACCACAAGCAATACCCCCGTTGCGGGATGCCCTCATGGCCGCGTCGGCTCCGCACGAGCGGCTCCTTCATCTGCCCAGCATGTATCTCAGCTCGGCCGCAACCGCCTCGCCCAGCGCATGCGGTGCGGTGGGGTGGCGTGCTTAGCCACCGTTGCAGCCGGCGCGCTCCTGCACGGTTATTCCTTCGTGGGCAAGGCCCATCTGCACCAGGCGCCGGACGGCCCCGGCCCGCGAGTAGCCATTCTCATCTGCCCACTCGTCGACGAGGGGAAGCAACTCGCCGAGGCGTACCTGCACTGGTTGGCCGATCTCAGGGCGCCCCGGCCCCCTCTCTTGAGAAGCCTCGCGGAAGAAACGGTCGATGTGCTGCTGCTGGCCGTGAGTCGAGAGCCAGGCGATGGCCTCCTCGTCAGTCAGATAGCGGTAGCGGCGTGGCGGACCGAGTTGGGGGCTGGCGTCGTTCTCGTCGTCCACCCACTTGCCGTCCGGCCCGATGTGAGCGGTCTCCTTATGCACCCATCGACCACTGTGTGTTCGGTAGAGCGCCTCCCGTACAAAACGGGCCGACTGCCCCCGCTTCCTCAGTCGGTCGAAACGGGCGCCAGTCATTGGATCGGCTTCCTCGACGACCTCCGCCCGCTCGGTGTCGAACCAGCCAACGGCTTCAACCTGATTGCCGTCCGCGTCGTAACGGTGGACCGTGATGCGCGGCATCTCATCTCCCCAATTTACGATGTCGTTAATTATGATGGTGTGTCCAGCAGGCCGTTAAGTCAAGAGCCGTGGCCACCTTGCTGCGCGAGGGATGTCTGAGCTGCCCTCGGTTCCGTGGAGCCCTTGAAGCCAGGTCTATGATCTTGGCGTGAGGAGATCCACGATCAGTGCCAGCACCACGTAAATACCCCGACGAGCTGCGGGAGCGCGCGGTCCGCGAGGTCCGCTCCACCGGCCGTCCCGTCGCGCACGTCGCACGCGACTTGGGCATCCACAAGGAGGCCCTGCGGAACTGGGTCCGCCAGGCCGAGGCGGACGCCGGTGAACGCGACGACCGCCTGACCAGCTCCGAGCAGGAGGAGCTGAAACAACTCCGCAGGGAGAATGCGGAGTTGAGGCGGGCGAATGAGATCCTCAAGGCCGCAAGCGCGTTTTTTGCGGCCGAACTCGACCGTCCCCGGACGAGGCCGACCAGGTGATCGAGCACCTCAAGGGCATGGGCCTCGGGGTCGGGTTCATCTGCCGGGTGCTGGAGCTGTCCGAGTCCGCCTACTATGCGCGCAGGAAGCGACCGAAGTTGGCCCGCCGGCTGCGCGACGAGCAGTTGGTCCCTCTGATCGTGCAGGTTCACGACGAGTCCGGGGCCACCTACGGGGCCCGGCGGATCACCCGCGCTCTCAGGCGCAAGGGCGTCGAGGTCGCACGGTGCACGGTGGAGCGGCTGATGGCCGAGCTCGGGCAGTTTGGCGCCGGCGGCTGAGCCCTGTACGAGCCGCGCCCCGGCGACCCGGCCCGCTCGCCTGGAGCGGCGACATCCCATGACGGCTGTCGGCCATTGCCACTCAGCCGGGCCAGCACTCACCGGTGTGCACGGCGTCGACGTTCGTGCGGTTGAGCCCGTGCTGGAGCAGCCACTCAGGAGGAGGCGGCCGCATCTCCTTGCCCCGGCGCCGTTCTGCCTCGCGTCGCTCCTCCAACGCGATCCAGCCGTCGATCTGGGCGAGGGCCGCCGTCGCCTGCTGAACCACCACGCGTCGGGCGAAGCGGAGCAGTTGAAGCCGCGACGGTTTATCGTTCATGTGTTCGATTGCAGGGAGGTGTATCACTGATCAGCTCGTCACCGTGCGGCTTGCCGCGTGAACTCCGACAACCCGCTCTTGGGGTGCATGTATACGTAACGCTCGGCCGCGTGGACCTGCACGGTGTTGAGACGGTCGACGACAACTTGAGGGATGGTGCCCATGAGGTTCTCTGGGCCGAGAGCCAGCAGGTGCTTGGGGCCGATAGGGAGGATGAGAGTGTGCGCGTCCCCGAAGGCCATGCCGTACGTCGTGGTGCCTCCTTCCGTGCGTATGGTCACCGCAGGGTTGTCGCCGATCAGGAACTGGCCCCTTTCGGGCGTGAGCACTTCCACCCCCCCCACGTCGACGCCATGGCCCGCACCTTGTAGAAAGTGTCCTCGATGCTCGCGCGAAACAGCTTGCCGCTCTCGTGGTCACGGGCGACCGAGGACCGTTCGATAAGACGCTCAGCGAACGCACCCAAGGAAGTCGGCCCGGACAGATGCAAACCCGTCTCCCGCAGTGCCTCGCGGCGCAGCTGCTCCGGGAACTTGCTGATCAACTTGCCGACAAGTCCCGCGCGGCTCCGCTCGAACGCGCCAGCGTGCACATCCCGGTAGTGGTGGGACCGGACGAAGTGAAGCACGACCAGGTCGCGCAGCGCCGCCACGTGAAGCGGGTCAGCGAACGGAGTGCCGGCATGCACGGCGGCCAGCGCGGCAGGAGCGCGTCTCTCCACACCGCACCAGAGTTCCTCAGCGGATGCGGAGTCGAATGCCACGAAGTTCTCGGCCCAGCCGCGCGCTCGGGTGCTCTTCAGCTTGTGCAGGCGTCCGGGGTGATGCAGGTCGAACGGGAGGAGCTGCCTGCCGCTGCCCCTCGGCCCGGGCACCGTGAACTGCTTGAGCAGGACCTGCGAGATGAGATGCTGCCGCGATATGTGCTGTGCCGTTGCCACACGCCGAAGTGTGCCAAGCGCCGCTCTGTAGTCGCTAAGGGTTTCCGCATCGCAGCCTGACGACGCCACCGGCCCGGCACGGCCTCACTTCTGACCGTGCCGAGCCGACTCGCCCACCAGCCCGGCCCGGGGCACGCTGGGAGGCGTGTCCAGCGCGCCGATTGTCGTGCACCGGCCCTCCAGCTTGGGCGGCCGAAGGGCCACCGTGCACAGTCACGGCCAAAACGAAATACTCGGCACTGGCTACGTAGGTCAGAACGAAGAGCACTTGTCGGTGGGAGCTGGGAACAGATGGCTGCTGCTGGGCCGTCGAATGTTGATGAGAATCAGCAACGGTCCTGAGCCACGGAATCGTGATGTCGTCAACGTGTCGACGTCCGTATCCTTCGGCGGGTGAGTCTGATCGAGGTGGGGCCAGGGCAAGCTGAGCTCGTCGTGCGGGGGCCGGGGGCGCTGGCGACCTCTGTCCGGTTGTTCGACTGGTTGCGTGCGGATGAGTACGAGTCCGTCTTCGCGGTGGAAGCCGTTGCTGATGGTGTGCGTGCACGGCTCGAGAATGTGACCGTCACCGTCTGGGATGACATGAGCGAGTTCTTCGACGGCCTCGCGCGCGACTTTCGTGGCTGGGAGGGGGAGCGGGTTTGGATCAACAACCATCTGGTCGTGACGGCGACCTTCGGCTCGGGTGGTCATGTGTATCTGGACTGGACGCTTCGGTCCGGCTTCTTTCCCGGTGACTGGAAGTGCACGGTGACGACCGTGATCGAAGCCGGTGAAGGGATGACGGCTGTAGCTGCGGACCTGCGGGAATTTCTGCGCCAGGGGTAGCTCGCCCACGTGCTCTCCGCGCGAGCGGAGGTGATCCGGTCTCAGCCTTGGCGGCCGTCACCAGGGCCGGGTGCTCTCCGCGCGAGCGGAGGTGATCCGCTGTCAGTCACCCGTTCCGCGCCAAGCTGGACGTGCTCTCCGCGCGAGCGGAGGTGATCCGGTGCGCATCGGGTCTTCGTCGTCGTCGGGGAGGTGCTCTCCGCGCGAGCGGAGGTGATCCGTGCCCGCGCCGCGACCCACACTTTTAGAACGCGTGCTCTCCGCGCGAGCGGAGGTGATCCGGAGAGGCTGAGCATGTCGGCCGGGCCGGCGGCGTGCTCTCCGCGCGAGCGGAGGTGATCCACGTTCGCCAGCGAGTTCCAGTGGGACATCGTCGTGCTCTCCGCGCGAGCGGAGGTGATCCGTAGTGGGCCGGTCGCTACTCTCGTACGAGAGTGTGCTCTCCGCGCGAGCGGAGGTGATCCGGTGGAGATCCCGGCCTCCGCAGCGGTGGTCTTGTGCTCTCCGCGCGAGCGGAGGTGATCCGCCGGTCAGGATTCCCATCGCCGTCTCGATGCCGTGCTCTCCGCGCGAGCGGAGGTGATCCGGACCCGCTGCCGATCCGGCCGCCGCGCCCCCAGTGCTCTCCGCGCGAGCGGAGGTGATCCGTGCCGCCGCGAGCCGGTCCAGCGCGGTCGTCCGTGCTCTCCGCGCGAGCGGAGGTGATCCGTTCGGCCAGAATCTGGCGATCGCGATGCCGCTGTGCTCTCCGCGCGAGCGGAGGTGATCCGGTCATCTCCAACCTCGCCGTCTCCATCGCCAAGTTCTCTCCGCGCGAGCGGAGGTGATCCGCGGGGCACGGCGCGGCCGGTGTGCCGGTCGAGGTGCTCTCCGCGCGAGCGGAGGTGATCCGCACGAGCCGACACAGGAGGCCGCATGGCCGGAGTGCTCTCCGCGCGAGCGGAGGTGCAGGCGGGCCAGGCCGAATCGGGTCAGCACCCGGTGCACGGTGGAGGGCACCAGTCGCAGCAGGCCCGCGATCCGGGCTGGTCCCCAGCGGCGCAGCACGCGGACTTTGATGATCCGGCGCTCGGTGCGGGTCGGGGTGCGGCGCGGGCTCGTGCGTGGGCGGGAGGAGCGGTCGGCCATGCCCGCCTCGCCGAGCCTGCGGTAACGGTCGGCCCACCGTTGAGCGGTGTTGAGGGAGACCTGGAAGCGTTCTGCGGCCCGTCGCAGTGGCCAGCCGTCCTCGACCACGCAGCGGGCCAGACGCAGGCGTCCGGTCTCGGTCAGCGGTGCGTTACGGTGCGGCATGAGGGCCTTTCTGGTCGCCGGTGCAGATGTGGCAATCCACACCGAGCCAGAAGGCCCTCACCCATTTCAAGATCGGTCAGCCGTGAGCCCTGTCACCGTCCACAACCTCCCGGGACAGAACACCTAGTGCTCTCCGCGCGAGCGGAGGTGATCCGCCCTGGACCAGGCCATCGTCCGAGATGGCGCCGTGCTTTCCGCGCGAGCGGACTGCTGAGCCCAAATGAGATGACCTCTTAGGCGTCCAGGGCCCGGTCGACGTCGGCGACCCGGCGGGCCCGCAGCAGCGGCAGGGCGCCCAAGCCGAGGTCGCCGGTGACGCGGGGCGGGTAGCGCAGGCCCAGGGCGAGGGAGGTGCCGTCGTCGAGGCCCTCGGAGCCGCCGGTGACGACCGGTCCGCGTTCGGTCTCGATGCCCTCGACCTCGTGGGTCTCCTCCCCCGCGACCCGGATCAGCTCGGTGTGCCGGGAGGCGCGCCGCCACCCCCCACCCGGGCCGAGCGCCTCGACGCCGGCACCCCGCGCGATGGCTCACGAGGGCAGGTCGACTCCGTAGAGGGTGCGCCCGCCAGCCAGCTCCCGGCCGGTGACCAGTTCCGGCTCGATGCGCACGAAGACCTCCTCGGGCCAGGGCACCCAGGACCGGGGCCCGGTGCGCACCAAGTGCGCGTGCTCGTCGGGGTCGGTGACCACCGAGGCGGGGCCGGTGACGACGACGCTCCATCCGGAATGCGCCACGACGTCGACCTCGTCGGCCTCGAAGGCGACCACGGCGCCGTCGATGGCACAGACCAGCTCCGAGGAGGCCGACGTGCGCACCAGCACGGCACCGCTTTCTTCCAGGAGGAAGTTGACCGGCAAGACGGCGGGCAGGGCTTCGCGTGTGTGCACGATGCGGCCCACGACCGCCTTGGCCAGCCGACGCAGGCTCTCCTGCCGATTCAGTTCCCAGAATCCGTCGTTGCGGTACATCAGCCCATCGTCTTTCCGTGTGTCGTCCGGTGCGGCGTTTCATCCTCCGTGCGGGTGCCAGCCGACGGCGAGGGCCGTCAGTCCCCGATCCGTCGCGGAACGGCCCTCACGCCGGTGGACCTTTGTGCGTCGCCTGCCGGCCGGGCCGCGCTCAGGCAGCGCCGGCCTCGACGACGTCGCGTCGCGGTCCGCCCAGCACGACCTTCAGCGCGCCGGTGTCGGCGGCGCGGGCGAAGACGTCGTACGCCTCCTCCATGCGGGCGAGCGGGAAGGTGTGCGTGACCAGTTGAGCCGTAGGCAGCCGGCCGGCGGCAGCCATCCGAAGGAGGGTGGGAGTGGAGTTGTGTCCACCAAGCCCGTGGTGATGGTGACGTTCTTGATCCAGAGATCTTCGAGGTGCAGCGTCGCGGGCCGGCCGTGGACACCGACGCCTGCGACGTGTCCTCCGGGGCGCACCATATGGGTGCACAGCTTGAAGGTCTCCGGCACACCCACGGCCTCGATGACGACGTCCACGCCGAGCCCTGCGGTGAGGGCGGTGACCCGTTACTCAGGGTCCTCCCGGGCGTGGGCCACGGCGTCGGCTCCGGCCTTCCGGGCGGCTTCCAACCGGGTGGCGGCCAGGTCCACGGCGACGATCCGATCGGGCGTGAGAAGCGGAGCGGTGGCGATGGCGGCCAGCCCGACCGGGCCCGCCCTGACGACCACAACGGTGTCTCCGGGCCGGATCCGGCCGTTGAGCTCGCCCGCGGGCAGGGGATGCACGGGGAAGTCCGCGGAAGGCACGCGCACGTACTCGGCCTGGGTGCCGTCGATGAGGTGGCCGAGGACCCAGCCACTGCCGCCCCGGCACTGCCCGTACATGGCCTCCCGACAGTAGCGGCACCGGCCGCAGGCGCTGATGCAGGAGTTCAGTACCCGGTCCCCGGGCCGCACCGGCCGTACGTCGCGGCCCGTCTCGACGCTCTCTCCGACCGCCTCGTGACCGAGGACCGTCCCCGGCCTGACCTCGGGCACATCACCTTTCAGGATGTGCAGGTCCGTCCCACAGACGGTGACGGCGTCGACCCGCACGACCGCGTCCATGGGCTCGCTCAGGACCGGATCGGCGGTCTCTTCCCAGGCGGACTGCCCGGGTCCGTGGAAGACATATGCCTTCATGCGTCCTCACCCTCTCGCAGTCCGCGACGGGAGCCGAAAGACCCGCGGACGGCTGCCCGCAGGGACGAGCCGGGTTCCCGTCGCCGCACGTGATCGACTCACACGTCCACTCTGACCCGCTCCCCCTCGTCATGGCTTGGGCCGGACGGCCCCATCGCTTTGCCGACCGGTCCCCCACCGCTCACCTGGCCGATCCGGTTCGCGTGCCCGGGCCCGCACTTCCCGAAGATCGCCGCGTCAGGGGGACGACAGGTCTGCTCAGTCTCGGGAAGGGCCCGGTCGGCCCAGGACGCCGGCACGGACCACCTGCCAGGTTCGAGGAAACGGCGGGTAAGGAAGCGGGGCTGAGGTGCGGTGATAGGGCTCGGCGCAAGCGGCTGTGGCGCTGGCGCAGCAGTCCCCTGCTACGGCACGACGACATCGTCGAAGCGTGGGTGGTGCTAGTGATGCGGTCGGTCATCGTGATCGGGGGCACCCTAGCCGGGCGTGACGGCTCAGGCGGCTCAGGACGCCTTCCCCCCGGGGGCGCGCCGCGCTCAGTTCCCTCGCCACGCCCGCCGCCCACTTCTCGATCGCGGCGAAGTCGCGGAAGTCACCGCCCTTGCCGTTGCGGATGATCACGCGGGCGATCCGTCCCTCGGCACCTTCGGTGAGGCATCCGCCGAAAGTGACGTGCTCGCACACGTCCAGCCTGATCATGGCCCGCTTGACACCCGGCACGGGCGGGATGTCCCGCTCCGAGGCCGTCGCGTCGAGCGGTCCGGAGCTGAACAACCACACCGACCGTTTGGTCAGTGCTCCGCGGTGCCGTCGTACGAAGTGCCGGGCGTCCTTGTGCCAGCGCCCGGCGTAGAGGGCGCTGCCGACCACCACGGCCCGGTAGGGGGCCAGGTCCGTCACGGACCGGGCCGGCAGCACCTCGGCCGAGAGCCCCGATGTGCGAAGCACACCGGCCACGATCTCGGCGATCCTTTCCGTCGATCCGTTGGTCGACCCGTAGGCGACCAGCACCTTCTCCTCCATGGTGGCCCGCCTCCCTTCACAGTCGTCGCAGCCAGTCGTCCGCGACACCGCTCGGCACTCGCGTGTCGTCCTGGAGTTCGGAGTCGTCGAAGCGGTGGGTAAGCCTGTTCACGACGTCGACGACACCGTCGGTCCTGCGGGTCATGGCCACGGCGATCCCGGTCTCGCTCTTGCGTTCCATCTGGCCCCGCAGTGTGACGACACCTTTGGTCACGGTGACGTCGATGCCGCCGCTGACCAGCCACAGTCCGCGCTCCAGCACCTCGTGGATCACTTCCTCGCGGATCTCCGCGTCCGGGCGCAGGAAGGTCTGCAGCAGATCGTGCCGGGTGACGATGCCGACCAGACGGTCCTCCTCGTCGAGCACCGGGAGCCGGTTCACGCGGTGCTCGACCATGGTGCGGGCCGCCTCGACGACAGTGTCCTCGGCGTGCACGCCGACGGCGGGGGCGGTCATCAGGCCGCCGGCCGTCCGAGCCCGTTCCTTAGCCGTCCGGCGGCGGGCACGGGGCGTCAGCCGCGCGAGACGGAACCGCGGGGACGGCTCGTACGCGAGTGGCGTGGCGGCCTGGTGGAGCATCAGGTCCGTCTCGGAGACGACGCCAATGACGTGCTCGCCCTCGTCCACCACGGGCAGTCCGCTGACGCGGTGTTCCGCCAGCAGCCTGGCGACCGTCTTGAAGGGGGTGCCGTACTCGGCGCGGACCACCTCGGTGGTCATCACGGAGCCGACCTTCTGGTTCCTCATGTCTGTTCCTTCTTCCTCAGCGCAGTCGGCGCAGGTAGGGGTCCTGCGGCCGGCGGGGCAGCAGACGTATCCGCGCGTCGAGAACGGTGGCCCCGCCGGGTGTGGCGAGGACCGGGTTGAAGTCGGCCTCGGCGAGCTGCGGCAGGTCCATGGCCATCCGGGACAGCCGGTGGAGTACCTGCTCCAGTTCTTCGAGGTCGACGGGGCCGCCGCCCTGTGTCCCCAAGAGCAGGGGTGCGCAGCGCGGGGCGGTGATGAGGTCGTGCACGTCGCGGCCGGTGAGGGGGGCGAGGCGGGCGGCGTGGTCGGCGAGTACTTCCGTCGCCGTGCCGCCCAGTCCGAACGCTGTGAGGGGACCGAAGACGCCGTCCTGGAGGACGCCGGCGAACAACTCGGTGCCGCGGGGTGCGAGCGGCTGGACGACGGCTCCGGTCATGAGTCCTTCGAAGCGGGTCCGCAGGTCCTGGAAGGCGGCGCGTACCTAAGCCTCGTCGCTCAGGTCCAGGTGGACGGCGTGCTGGAGGCTCTTGTGTACGAGCCCGGGCCAGTGTGTCTTGAGGACCACTGGGCCGTCGGTGCCGCGCAGCCGCTCGGCGGCGCGTACGGCCTCGTCCTCGGTCTCGGCCCAGGCCCACGGCTATTGGGGAATGCCGTAGCAGGACAGGAGTTCGGCACAGGTGCGCGGGTCCAGCCACCCTCCGTCCGGCCGGGTGGCGAGGAAGTCGTCCACCACGGCGTGCGCACGAGAGGTGTCGATGCCGTCAAGGTCCGGCACGGTACCGACGAGTCGGGCGAGCCAGGCCGCCCGGCGAGCAGCGTGGGCCAGCGCCCGTGCCGCGGCCTGGGGTTCGGCGTACGAGGGGATCGCCTCGCCGTCGGTCACAGGCAGGAGGGTGACCGGCAGGTCCTGTTCCAGGCGTACGACGATGACGGATTTGACCCGGCGGCCGGGCCCCCGGGTGACGGCCCGGGTCAGGTCGTCGCCGGTCGCGGCGGCGACCGCGGTGGGGACGAGGGTCACCAGGACGGCGTCGACGGCCGGGTGGGTCACGAGCCGCTCCACGCAGGCACTCAGCGCCTCCTCGGTCACGGCGGCGGTAGCGTCCACAGGGTTGCCGGCGCTCGCTCCGGCGGGCAGTGCGGCGAGCAGGTCGTCGGCCAGTTCGGGGGCGGGCGGGTTGAGGGGCAGGCCGGCCTCGGCACAGGCGTCGGCGGCGAGGACTCCCGCGCCGCCGGCGTTGGTGATCACGGCGACACAGCTGCCCGTCGGCAGCGGCTGGGCGTGCAGCAGGGCCGCGGTTTCCAGGAGTTCGCCGACGGAGCGGGTCGCGGTGATGCTGGCCTGGGTGAACAGGGCCTGGCGGGTCATCGTGCCGGTGGCCGCGGCGGCGGTGTGCGAGGCGGCGGCACGGCGGCCGGCGTCGGTGCGGCCGACGTCGACGGTCAGCACCGGCATCCGGCGGGTGACGCGCCGGGCGGTGCGGGAGAAGGCCCGCGGGTTGCCGAAGGACTCCAGGTGCAGCAGGGCGAGGTCGGTGCGGTCGTCGCTCTCCCACCACTGGAGCATGTCGTTGCCGCTGACGTCGTGCTTGTCGCCGAGCGAGACGAACGTGGAGACGCCGATGCCCAGCCGGGACAGCCCCTCCAGCAGGGCGATGCCGACACCGCCGGACTGCACGGCGACTCCGGCGGTCCCGGCGCGCGGATGTGCGGCGGCGAAGGTGGCGTCGAACCGGTACCCGGGCTGGGTGTTGGCGACGCCCAGACAGTTGGGGCCGACCAGACGCATGCCGTGGGTGCGGCATGCGGTGAGCAGGGCCTTGGACTGCTCGGTGCGAGTCCGGCGGAGACCACGACCAGGGCGCGTACGCCCGCCTTGCCGCACTCCTCGGCGACTGCGGGCACGGACTCGGCCGGGCTTGCCACGACCACGAGGTCGGGAGCCACGGGAAGGGCGCTGACGGAGGGATAGGACGGTACGCCGAGGATGGCCGTGGTGGCCGGGTTCACCGCGAACAGGCGGCCGGTGAAACCGTCCTCGTGGAGGTGGTGCAGCAGGGCGCGTCCCACCGAGCCGGGTCGGCGACCGGCCCCGACGACGGCGATTGACCGCGGCTTCAGCAGCGGTTCCAGGCTCGCCACGTCGGCGGTCCGTCCCCGGGCTTCCGTCGCCGTGCGGTAGGTCTCGTCCTCGTGCAGGTCGATGACGCAGTGGACTTCGGGGCCGTCGAACCGCCGGGTGGCGGTGAGGCCGAGGTCGGCGAAGAGCCGCAGCACCTCGTGGTTCTCGCTGAGGGCGTCGGCGGTGAAGGCGGTGATGCCGTCGGCCCGGGCGGCCGAGACGAGGTGCTCGACGAGCAGGGTTCCGACGACTCGGTGGTGCAGGCCCTCGGCGACCACGACGGCGAGTTCGGCGGCGTGCGGCGCGTCATCGTCGGCGTGGTACTCGACCAGGCCGACGACCTGTCCCGCGCGTTCGGCGAGCAGCGCCCGCCTGCCCCCGCCGGGCCGGTGCGCACACGCTGTCCGCGGCCAGGCCGCCGAGCGGGGGCAGGCGGAGAAGAGGAGAAGAACCGCAGGCGGAGGTTGTCCGGAGACATCTCCGCGTAAAGCCCTTCGAGTTGGTCGTGATCCCCGGGCTCGACGGCGCGGATGCGGACGGTGGTGCCGTCCGTGAGCAGCGCGTGGGCTGCGGGACGGTGCGGCGTGTCGTCCTTCATGGCGGTTCTCCTTCAAGCCGCTCGGGCCTTTGACGTGTCGAGCATCTGTCGCGGTGCCGATCGCGCCCAGGGACCGACCGGGGGTGCCTGGAGGGCGATCGGCTCCCGTCCCGCGCCGATCGTCCCGAACGGCGGCTGCGGACCATCACGCCGTGTCGGGTACGACCGCGACCGGGCAGGCGGCGTGGTGCAGGACCGTGTGGGCGACCCGCCCGAGGCGGTGTCCGAACTGGCCGGGACGGCGGCGGCCGACGACCAGCAGGTCCGCCTCGCTCGAAGCGGTGAGCAGCACCCGGCGGGCGGGCCCCTCGACCGTGTGCCGGCGCAGTGTCACGTCTGCCGGGGCGTCGGCGAGCGCGGCCTCCAACTCCTTGGCCGCCCGTTCCTCGTGCAGTCGCTCGGCCGACCCCGCGAGCAGCGGGTGGTCGGCGGTGTCGTGGGTGGGGCATCGCCACGCCCGTAGCGCGCCCAGGGCGGCCCCGCGCCGCCGGGCCTCCTCGCATGCGAAGCGCACCGCCGCCGTAGGCGCGTCGGCCACGCCGACGACGATGCGGCCGTGCCGGCCGTCGGCGGCCCGGTTGTCGTGGTTGCCGCGGATCACGATGACCGGGCAGTCCGCCGCCGTGGCCACGGTCAGGCTGACGGAGCCGAGCAGCAGGTCGGCGAGTTCGCCGCGCCCGCGGGTGCCCACGATCACGGCCGAGGCGTTGCGGGCCTCGCGCAGGAGGACGTACTCCGGTTCCTCGGCCACCGCTTCGGTGGTGACGGCCAGGTCCGGGTGGTGACGACAGGCGCGGCGGGTGGCGACGATGAGGATGTCGTCGGAGGTCACGCGCGCCAACGGCTTGCCGAGTTCTCGGGCAAGCCCGGCGCCCTCGTAGCGGTCCCAGCGGTAGGCGTGGACGATCCGCAGGGGAACTCCGTGCAGGGCGGCCTCGTCGGCCGCCCAGTCGACGGCCTTCAGGCTCGCCTCGGAGCCGTCCACGCCGACGACCATGGGCAGGTACATCGTTCTCAGCCTCCCGAGTTGAGATCGAACACGATCCGGGCCTTGACGTGACCGCCCAGGACCTCGTCGATGCAGTCGTTGACGGCGGCGAGCGGGCGGGTCTCCCGGATGACCTTCGTGCGGCCCTCGGCGTGGAGCTGGAAGACCTCAGCGAGGTCCTGCCGGGTGCCGACGATGGAACCGATCACCGAGGTGCCGTTGAGGACGGTGTCGAAGATCGGGACCTGGAGGGTGCCGTGGGCGGGCAGGGCCACCATGACGAGCTTCCCGCCGCGCCGCAGACCGGAGTTGACGGCTTGGAAAGCGGCCGGGTTCACCGCGAGGGCGAGGGCAGCGTGGGCGCCGCCGTGACGCTTCAGTTCGGCGGCGACGTCCTGGGTGCGGGCGTCGATGACGATGTCGGCGCCGAGTTCCCGGGCGAGTTGCAGCTTGTCGTCGGTGACGTCGATCGCGGCGACCCGCGCCCCGGCGATCTTCGCGTACTGCACCGCGAGGTGGCCCAGGCCGCCCACGCCCGAGATCGCGACGAGCTGGGCGGGCCGGACGTCGGCGACCTTGAGCGCCTTGTAGGTGGTGACGCCCGCGCAGGTCAGCGGGGCGGCGTCGAGGGCGCTGACGCCCTCGGGCACCGGCTGGGCGAAATCGGCCCAGGCCAGCATTTTCTCGGCGTACCCGCCGTCGCAGCCGTAGCCGGTGTTGACCTGACTCTCGCAGAGGGTCTCCCAGCCGGACCGGCAGTGCTCGCACCGCCCGCACGTCCTGCCGAGCCAGGGCACGGCGACGCGTTGTCCGACGGCGAGGTGGGTCACGCCGTCGCCGAGCTTCTCGACGATGCCGACGCCCTCGTGGCCGGGCACGAACGGCGGTGCGGGCTTGACCGGCCAGTCGCCGTGCGCCGCGTGGATGTCGGTGTGGCACAGGCCGGACGCCTCGACGCGTACACGGACCTGGCCCGGACCGGGCTCGGGATCGGGCCGGTCCTCGATGACCAGGGGTTCTCCGAACTCCCGGACGACGGCTGCCTTCATGGTGCTGCTCCTTCTGCGTTGCTTCGGCCGGCTGCGTCAGTCGTGCGCGACGACGGCGACGGGGGTGGTGGCGTGGTGCATGACCGCGTGGGCGACGGCACCGATGTGCACGCCGAACGGGCTGCGGCGGATGCGGCGGCCGACGACCACGAGAGAAGCGTCGCGGGCCGCGTCGATGAGGTGCTCGGCGGGACTGCCGAGCCGGGACGCCTCGGTCACCTCGACGTCCGGATACTTCTCCCGCCACGGCAGCAGCGCCTCAGTGAGCGCTTCGGCCTGGGCTTGCGCCAGTGCCTCGCGCGGGTCGTAACCGGCGGCCATGCTGTAGGCGTAGGAGGACGGCAGGTTCCAGACCCGCAGGGCGGTCAGCGGCGCCCCACGGCGCAGCGCCTCCTCGAAGGCGAAGGCAAGGACCGTCTCGTCGGGGCTGCCGGTGTCCAGCCCCACGACCACGGGCCGGAAGGCGGTGGCGGCGGACGGGATGCCGGCGGGGTCCTTGACGTGTTCGTCGGCGGCCTGTTCGCCCGCTCGAACGAGGATGACGGGCGCCTCGGCGCGGGCGATCACCGACTGGCCGACGGACCCGATGAGGAAGCCTGTGAGTCCGCTCAGGGCGCGGGAGCCCAGTACCAGCAGTTCCGCGTCACGGGAGGCGTCGAGCAGGACCTCCGCCGGAGCTCCGGCCCGCTGCTCGGTGGTCACCTCGACGCCGGGGTGCCGCACCCTCAGGCCCTCGGCGGCTTCCCGGGGGATGCGCTCGGTCCAGTGCTGGTGCGTCTCGGCACCGAAGAGCGGAGCCTGGGCCATGGGCTCCGGAACCGGCTGCCACACGTGCAGCAGCCGTACCGGCACCTGGCGCAGCGCCGCTTCGCGGGCCGCCCACTCGGCGACTGCCCGGCTCTCGGCCGAGCCGTCGAGTCCAACGGTGATCGTGCGGGCCATGCTGCCCACCTCCTGTGTCGTTCGGTCTGTTCTCAGCGTCTCTTGCGGCGCTCCCGCGGGGCAGGGGCCGCTGGTCCCGGAACGGGGCCGACGGTCCCTGCGGGCGGGCTGGTGGGGCGGGTCCTTGGGTGGCCCGCCAACCAGCCGGGTTCAGCGCAGCCACGCGTGGTCGCGGACGAGCGGGAGCCGCGCCCACAGCCGGCCCAGACCCAGCGCGTCACCGGCCGACACCACGGCCAGCGCGATCAGCACCACCGCGTAGACGAGGTGGTAGTCGACGAACGGGTTCGTCGACATGCTCGCCGACCCGTCGGAGAGGTGCTTGGCCGGCGGCCACTCCGCCACCCACATGAACGCCATCATCACCGTCCCCGCCAGCGCCGCCAGACGCAGCGCCACCCCCGCCGTCAGCGCCAGCCCGATCCCCAGCAGACCCAGCATGAACAGCCAGTCCGCCCACACCGCCCCCGCCCACGAATGGAACGTCGACTCCATCGGGCCGACCGCCACATGCCCCAGGAAACCCTCGGTCGGCGAACCCCCGTCGATCCAGCCCCTCCCGGACGCGGTCGCATAACCGAACCCGAACGTCTTGTCCAGGAACGCCCACAGGAACACGAACCCCATCAGCACACGCGCCGAAGCGAACACGTAAGCCCGTGCGGTGAGCGTGCCGGCCCCCGCCGCCCCCGGCACGACAGCAACCCGGCCGCCGCGGAACGAGGGCAGGTGGAAACCCGAACTACGGTGCGCTGACTGGTGCACGGCCATGACGATGATCCCCTCAGAGAAGGCCCGGACGGTTCCGGACACCACCCACTCTCCCGGCTTCCACCACCCCGCACCCGACGCCGAAGGTCCACACCCCCGGGACTCAACAGCCCCCATCCACAGGGACCTTCGGCCACCACCGAACGAACAGCCCACCTGTACGCGGCGGTGTCTCACCAACCGCGTACAGGTGGGCTGAGGATCGGACAGGGGGGAAGCCCTCCTGGGGAATTCGCCGCTGTCCTGGGCAGTCCCTTCTCGGTCAATCGTGCGAGATCACCGCCACAGGAGCGACGGCATGATGCAGCAGCGCCTGGGTCACCGAACCGATATGAGCGCCGGCCGCCGCCCGACGGTTCTGCCTGCCCACCACCACGAGAGCGGCGTCATAGGAGGCGTCGACCAGGTGGCGACCCGCATTACCGACCGTGGCCTGTGCGTGGACCTCCACGGCAGGGTACCTGTCCTGCCACGGTCGCAGGACGTCGGACAGTTCGCTCCGTACCTGCTTGATCATGCCGTCGTTCAGGTCGGGCATGAGCGCGCCGCTGTAGTAGTAGGGCGGCAGCGTCCAGCCGTGGATGATCCGTAGGCGTGCGGCGCGCCGTGAAGTCGCGTCGAACGCGAAGTCGATCACCGCGTCGTTGGGCTTGTGCAGGTCCAGGCCCAGGATGACGTCACGGTGGCAGGTGACGGCGGAAGCTCCGCGTGCCGAGGTCTCTGGCGGCGCCTCCTCGCCGTGCTCGGCAGCACGGACGAGGACGACGGGCCGCTCGCACGAGGCCAGGACGGCATGGGAGACGGAGCCGAGTAGGTATCCCGCCGCCTTGCTCAGTCCGCGAGAGCCCAGTACCAGCAGCTCGGCGCCCTCGGCGGCCTTCAACAGAGCCGGGACGGGCAGGCCGGGGATCTCGTCCGTGTCGATCCGCAGCCCCGGGCGGGCTTCGCCGACGCGGGACCGCGCCTGGGCCAGCAGGTGCTGTGCCGATGCCCGCTGGAGGTCACTCGGCGGCACCGGCACACCGAGTCCGGTCGCCGGTGCGAAGGCGGGGGCTTGCCACTCCCACGCGGACACGAGCCTCAGAGGCAGCTCCCTGAGCTGTGCCTCGCGCGCGGCCCAGTCTGCGGCAGCCAGGCTCGCCGGCGAACCGTCCAGTCCGACGGTGATGGTGCGGGTCATGGAAAACCTCCTTCAGGCTGCTTCAAGTCTTGCTCCCGCCAGGCGGTGACAGCAGGGGCCACTGGTCCTCGGTCGGAAGCCGACCGTACCGGCACTCGGCTCTCCGGTTCGCCGTCTGCTGCTGGTCATCCGAGAGCGAGTTCGGGCCGTACGAGTGTCCCCGACGTTCCGTGGGCGATGGCGTACGCGGCATCGAGGGCTCCGATGGCGGCAAGGCCACCGGTTCGTTCCACGAACCGGGCAGCGGCCTCGGTCTTGGGCTTCATCGAGCCCTCTGGGAAGGCCCTGTCCCGAAGCTGCGCGGGGGTCACGTCGAGCACGGGCTGCTGGCGAGGCGTGCCGAAGTCGACGTACACGTTCGGGACGTCGGTGAGGATGAGCAGGAGATCCGCCTTGAGTTCCTCGGCCAGGAGAGCGGCGGTGAGGTCCTTGTCGATGACGGCTTCGACCCCGGTCAGCTTCCCGGTGTCGCGATCGGCCGTGACGGGGACGCCTCCGCCGCCGACACAGACGACCAGCGTGCCGCTGCTCAGCAGTGCGTGGACGGTGTCCGTCTCCACGATGGCCTCGGGCGCCGGGGACGGGACGACGCGGCGCCATCCCGTGTTGTCCTTGGCGATGTGCCAGCTGCGCTTGCGGGCGAGGGTGTGCGCCACCTCTCGTGAGTAGACCTGGCCGACGAACTTGGTGGGCCGCTCGAAGGCCGGGTCGTCCGCCCGGACCACGGTGTGGGTGACGAGGGCGGCGACCTGCCGTCCGGGGAGGGCACCGCGCAGTGCCCGGGCGAGCAGGGATCCGATCATGCCTTGTGTCTGGGCGCCGAGGACGTCCAGCGGGTAGGGAGTGGTCAGGACAGGATCGGCGGCGCTTTCGACGGCGAGCAGACCGATCTGGGGGCCGTTGCCGTGGGTGATGACGAGCTCGTTGTCGCTGGCGAGTGCGGCGAGGGCGGTGACGGCCCGGTCGATGTTGGCCTGTTGCACCGCGGCGTCGGGGCGTTCGCCCCGGTGCAGTAGGGCGTTGCCGCCAAGGGCGACGACAATGCGCATCGTTCAGTCCTCCAGGGTGGTGACGAGTACGGCCTTGATGGTGTGCAGCCGGTTCTCGGCCTGGTCGAAGACGAGGGAGGCGGGCGAGGAGAAGACGTCGTCGGTGACTTCGAGTCCGTCCAGCCCGTAGGTGTCGAACAGTTGCCTGCCCAGTCGGGTACTGCGGTCGTGTAGGGACGGCAGGCAGTGCATGAACTTGGTGTCCGGGTTGCCGGTCGCCTCCATCGTCTTGTCGTCAACGCGGTAGGGCAGCAGCAGTTCGACGCGCTCCCGCCAGGTTTCTGCTGGTTCGCCCATGGACACCCACACGTCGGTGTGCAGGAAGTCGGCGCGGTAGACGGCTTCCTCCACGTTCTCGGTCAGGGTGATGCGGGCTCCGCTGACGGCGGCGAGGGAGCGGCACGCGGTGACGAGACCGGATTCGGGCCACAGCGCTCTGGGCGCGGCAATCCTCACGTCCATACCGAGCAGGGCGCCCATGGACAGCAGGGAGTTGCCTATGTTGTTGCGGGCGTCACCGAGGTAGCAGTAACTGATCTCCGCCAAGGGCTTCGCACTCTGTTCGCGCATCGTGAAGACGTCGCAGAGGCTTTGTGGTCCACCGCCATTCCCAAACCGCTCACGTCGAAAGGCAGCACCCCGCCGACAACCACACCCGGTGCCCACGCCCCGCCCGGCCGGCCGGCCCCGGCCTACGCCGCGGCGTAACTGAGACGGAACAGGTCCTGGGCCCGCTCCAGGTCCCGCTCGGTCCGAAGCTGCACCTCCAGATCACCCGTGCCGTGGTGCCCGAGCCCCCTCACGTCCCGGGTGAAGCCGGGAAGAAGGTCAACGTCCCTCGGGTCCGCCTTGAGGTAGACGAGGAGCTTGGTCTTCTGCGGCGGGCAGACGCAGGCGAAGTTCCGCAGACGCTGATAGGCCACGTACGTCTTGCGCTGGACGCGGTTCACGCCGCCCCCGAGACCGAGCAGAGCCTCATCCACCGCCTGCGCCAGCTCTACCAGCGCCGCGCTCTGGCTCCCGCCGACTCCCTGCCGGCGAACCCGCCGGGCGGCCGATGCCCGGCCACTGACGGAGGCCACGGTCTCAAGGCCGAGCAGGTCCCTGCCGAAGAGCCGGTAGCGGACCAGGTCGATGCTGCGCCGGTGCTCGCGCACGGCGTGCACGTCGTAGCGGGTGAAGTCGCCGGCAATGCAGATCAGCCTCGGACTGCTCCACAGCACCTGGGCCGCGGCCGCGCCCCCGAACCGGTCGCGGACCAGGTGCTCGAACTCCGCCCGATGGTCCAACAGCCAGCTCAGGTAGAACAGCCCCTGGTTGATGACACCTGCGTCGATCCCGCGCTTGTACTCCACGATGACCGGCGATCCGTTCTCGTCCAGACCGAGCGAGTCGATCCGGCCGCCGTGGACCGGTCCCGTACTGTACTCACTCGCCAGGAACCGGACACCGAGGAGCGTCTCCATGTGCGCCTCGACGAGGTCCTGCACATCCGACTCGGCCCCAGCAAGACGCGGCGCGATCTCGGTCACGCCGCTCGTCGTCGTGTGGAACAGCTTCAGGCCCGACACCTTCCCCTCCTCGGCTCGAAGACCGCCAACGCCGAGCGGGTGCGGAATTGTTTCCGCGAAGAGCCCTGAAGCCGTGAAGATGAGGTGAGACCCTGCGCGTACAGCCGAGTCGCGGAAACCCGCGTCCCCCATCCCCCGGAACTCTATGGTTCCCCATACGTCCCCCACGCCCCGGGGGACAGCAGGCGGAAGGCATCTTTGAGCAGGTCAGGCTCCCTGTCCCAGGGGACGGAGCAGGCGCCTTCTAAGCGCCCGCTCTATCCGCGGGCTGCTAGGCCCACTTCCTCGACCGGTCCTGCACCGCGGCGGCCTCCGCCGCACCAGGCGTCGGCGTCTCATCGTCGGCATTCTCCGCGCCCTCGACCACGACCTTCTACTCCGAGCCGAGGAGGTAACCGAGCGCGGTGTCCACGAGGTTCGCCGCGTCGCCCAGCTCACGCCGCTCCAGCGCGCTCTCGTCGCCGCCAGTCGCCGCGAGCTGCCCGGCCCGGCTGACCGGCACGGACGGGTCCAGCCTCGGCTACGGCAGGAGCATGCCCTGCGGCGGTTACGGCAACAGCACCGGTCGCGAGCCGCCACCCCCGGACGCAGCGGTCGGCGGGGGCGTGCAGGGGCACCGAGTGCGCCCGCCCCAGACGTACGGCACCGTACTCGGCGCACGGGCCCGCCATCGGGGCACCGCCGTGATCCTCGCGTTGACGCCGAGGAACCTGGACGCTTAACATCCAGGTATGCGGATGAGTCAGGGTGTCGAGTGGGCGGTGCACACGCTGCTGGCCCTCTCATGCCTCGAGGACGACCAGCCGGTCCCGACAGCCACGCTGGCCGCGGGGCATGATCTGCCCCGCTCCTACCTCAACAAGCAACTCCAGCGGTTGGTCAAGGCGGGACTGCTGACGTCCGAGCCCGGGGCGCAGGGCGGGTTCCGTCTGGCTCGTCCCCCCGCGTCGATCACCATGCTGGACGTCGTGGAAGCCATCGAGGGCGACGCACGGCTCTTTCGCTGTACGGAGATCCGCCAGTGCGGCACCATCGGCCGACACGGCGGCGGAGACTTTTCCGTGCCCTGCGCCGTGACCAACTCCATGCGAAAGGCGGAGGAGGCCTGGCGCGAGGCGCTGGCCGGACAGACGCTTGCCGCTGTACTGGCGGAGGCGAACGAGCACGCTCCGGCCATGGCCCGAGCGATTCGCCAGGTGTTCGGGCGCGAGTGACCACAGCATGATCCGGGCGGCTTCGCCGCCCCTTTTTCGGAGGGTGAATCTGGATGAAAAATATCCTGGTTGTCGGCGGTGGGTTCGCCGGCGTCTGGAGCGCTGTCGGAGCCGTGCGAGCAGCTCGCGGGGTACCCGGGTCCGACCTTCAGGTGACTCTGGTCAGCAGCGGCGACGACCTGGTGATCAGGCCCAGGCTCTACGAGTCCGCCCCGGAGAGCTTGCGCGTCGCGCTGGACCGCGTGCTGGGTCCGGTCGGCGTCCGGCGGGTCGCGGCGACTGTGACCGGCATCGACACCAGGGCTCGGACAGTGGCTGCCATCGGGCGTGACGCCCAGCCGTTGATGCTGGAATACGACCGGCTGGTCCTGGCCACCGGTAGCCGGGTGGTGCGCCCGAATCTGCCTGGTGCGGACCGGTTGTTCGACATCGACACCATGACGGCAGCCGCGGAGCTAGACCACCATCTGCGGCGGCTTCCCGAACGGCAGCCGCAGGAAGGCCAGTTCACCGCAGTGGTCATCGGCGCGGGCTTCACTGGTTTGGAGATCGCCACCGAACTGACCGAGCGTCTGCGCGAGTCGGCCCCCGCAGGCCGTGCCGGCGAAGTCCGCGTCGTCCTGGTGGAGAGGGCCGATGCGCTCGGTCCGGAACTCGGCGAAGGCCCGCGGCCGTACATTGCCGAGGCCGTCGGCCGACTTGGCGTCGAGACCCGCCTGTCCACCACCGTCGAGCGGATCACCGAGAGCACGGTCGTCCTCTCGAACGGGGAGGTGATACCGGCCGCCACCGTGATCTGGACCGCCGGAATGTCCGCCAGCGGTCTCACCGGCAGCATCCCCGGCGAGCGGGACCGCATGGGCCGCCTCGAGGTGGACGAGTACCTGCGAGTCGTGGGGTGCCCCGAGGTCTATGCGGCCGGCGACACCGCCGCCGCTCAGGCCGAGCCCGGTCACACGGTCATGCAGAGCTGTCAGCACGCTGTCCCCCTCGGCAAGTTCGCCGGACACAACGTGGCCGCGGATCTGCTGGGCCTGGACCAAGTGCCGTTCGCCCCCACCCCCTACGTGACCTGCCTCGACCTCGGCCCCGCCGGCGCCGTCTTCACCACCGGCTGGGACCGGGCGGTACAGATGACGGGCCAGGACGCCAAGAAGCTGAAGCGACAGATCAACGAACAATGGATCTATCCGCCCGTGGACGACGCCTCGACCATCCTCGCGCAAGCCGACTACCGCACGATCTGGCCCACTTCCGACATCAGCGCCTGACCTCCGCCGGGACCGCCGCACGTACGGCGGCCCCGGCCCAGCCGGTCGCCAGGCACTCGGGCCGGCCCCTCTGCCGGCCCGTCCGACCGAGTCGCCCGTCCCGCACACGCGGCCATCCAACAACACATGCAGTAATCGAAACGTGTGGAGTGAAGCATCATGCCTGACCAAGAAGTGACACAAAGCAGCGGTGAACAGCCGCGAACCGAAGCCTCAGCGGTCACCGTGCTGCAGCAAGCCACGCCTCCATACATTCCGGAGGGCGGCGTGGTGGTGACGGCCGTGATCGAATGGCCGCCCGGCGATCCGGGCACTCCCCCGCACCGCCATACAGGACCCGCGTTCGGTTATGTACTGGAAGGTGCGATCCGCTTCGAGGTGGAAGGGCAACCGGAGCGCATAATCGAGGCCGGCGAAACCTTCTGGGAGCCCGGCGGTGACGTGATCCATTACCAGGACGGGAACGCCCGCACAGACTGCCGGAGCTGTTTCCTCGTCACCTTGGTCTGCGAGCCCGGCAAGCCCCTGCTCACTCCGGTCGACGCCGAGGAACTCGCCCGGAGGGCGCATCTCCGGGCACCGCGCTCCTCCTGAGCCAGTCCGGGTTCGACACGGCCCGGCCCTCTCCATGAACGACCGACGTCGATGTCGCCGCGTCACTGTCATCCGGTCACGAATGACTGGAGGTGAGCGGCGGCCTCGGCCGGATCCAGGAGCCGAGACACCGACGACGCAGAAGGACAGCCGAGGGTCGGCGCAGCGCACACGGTCGGACGGGTGAAATGATGGAGCTACGACACATCCGGTACTTCGTCGTAGTGGCGGAAGAATGCCACTTCGGACGTGCGGCCGAGCGTCTGCACATCGCGCAACCGCCGCTGTCTCAGCAGATCAAGCAGCTGGAGACGGAACTCGGTGTCGTGCTGCTGCACCGCACCACACGCAAGGTGGAGTTGACGACGGCGGGCGCCCGGTTCCTGCTGCGGGCCCGCAGCATCCTGGCGGCGATCGACGCGGCCGGGGAGGAGGCCGGACGGATCGCGGAGGGACTCGTCGGCCAGGTGGCCATCGGCTTCACGGGGTCGGCGACGTACGAGTTGCTGCCCATGCTGACACGCACACTGCGCCAGGAACTCCCCGGGGTCGAGCTCGACCTCAAAGGCGAGATGCTCACCCCGAGCCAGGTGGTGGCTCTCCACGACCGGACCCTGGACATCGGTTTTCTGCGTCCCCCGGTCCGTGACCCGGCCCTGGAGGTGGTCGTCTTCCGCCGCGAGCCGTTGATCGTCGCCCTTCCCGAGGAACATCGGCTGGCTTGCAACGACAGTGTGCGGCTGGCCGAGCTGCGGGACGAGCCGTTCATCTCCTACCCGTCCTACCACCGCTCGGTGCTCCACGACGCCGTGTACGACGCCTGCCAGCGAGCCGGCTTCCGGCCTGCTTCCCGGCATGAGGTGGCGGAGACATCGACCTTGATCACCTTCGTCGCGGCCGGTCTCGGCGTCGCGCTGGTGCCCGCCTCGGTACGGCACCTGGCGGTCACGGGAACCGCGTACCGGCCCCTAGTAGTGCTTCGTTAGGTTCCGGCCTGTCTGTGACGTCCTCGTCGGGTGGGTAGCGGTCGTCGGCAGGTGGTGCAGGTACCGGCCCAGCACCGCAGCAGGTCCTGGAGGAGATCGAGGACCTGGTAGAGGGTCAGGCCGGTGTGCGGACTTTTGGGTCGGGCCGCCTGAGGGTGAGGAACGCCTGGGCGGCGGTGACGAGGGTGACGTGGTGGTGCCAGCCGCGCCAGGTGCGGCCCTCGAAGTGGTCCAGGCCCAGGCCGTGCTTGAGCTCGCGGTAGTCGTGCTCGATCCGCCAGCGCATCTTCGCCCACCGCACCAGGTCGGCGACCGGTGTGGTGGCGGGCAGGTTCGATATCCAGTAGCCGGTCGGAGCGTCCTGGCGGTCCGGCCATTCGAGCAGCAGCGTCTGGGTGGGCAAGACTCCGTCCCGCCGGTTGCGGCCGCCGCCCGCCTGCTGGGCCGCGGCCACAGGCTGCTTGCCCGCCGACCGGACCGTCAGCACCGCGAACCGTGAGGTCATCGCGCCCTTGCTGCCGCGGCGCCAGGTCACCTCGGTGAACCGGCCGGCGCCGGCCTGGACGGCGAGGACCGAGATGGCTCGCGGCGGGGTGCGGTAGCGGGGCAGCGTGGGCGGACCGAGCCCGCCATAAGGGGGCCGGTGCGGCCGGGCATTCTCCGGATGGACGACCTCCTTCCCGGTCAACGCCAGGACATAGGCCAGCCCTCGCTCCTCAAGACCGAGCCGAAAGGGCGTGCTGACGCCGTAGCCGGCATCGGCGACCACGACCGGCGCCTTCAGCCGCCACTCGCAGAGCGTGTCGAGCAGGCCGAGCGCCAGACGCCACTTCTCCTGGTGGGCGACGTCGTCGGGGACTCCTGCCCTGCGGCAGCGGTCCGGTGCGTCCGTCCACTCGCGCGGCAGATACAACTGCCAGTTCAGCGGGCAGGACGCGGTGTCGGTGGCCGCGTGCACGCTGACCGCGACCTGGCAGTTCGCCCGTTTGCCGGCCGCTGCGCAGTACTGGCGGGCCACCCCGACCGACGCGGTGCCGCACTTGGGAAACGACACGTCGTCGATCACCCACACCTCAGGCGTGATCACCCCGGCCAGCCGCTCGGCGATCCGCCGCCTCACCGGCAGCGGGTCCCACGGCGACTGGTTCACGAACTGCTGCAGGGCCTGCATGTTCCCGTCCGGCAGCCGCTCGGCCATCGGCTGGATCGACTTGCGCCGGCCGTCCAGCATCAGACCCCGCAGATAACACTCACCCCACCGCCGCTGATCCCGCCGCGGCACCGAGGCGAACACATCGGCAACGAACTCCGCTAACTCACCCCGGAGCCGTTCCACCTCCCCAACCTCATACCGGAGAAGATGCCCACCACCAGGCAAGATCACCCGAAGTAACGAAGCACTACTAGGTGTTGCGGGACATGACGTTGGTGACACAGGCCGATGTCAGGAAACCAAGATGCTTCGACGGGCATCGGTCGGGTAGCGTGCGGGCCATGTCGAGTCCTGAGTCAGACAGGGTGGGGGCTTTCGGTCACGCCGTCAGCCCCCTGAATCACTGAGCTCGTAGCCCTGTCGGCGCGCCGCTTTCTGCGGTGGGCCGAGTGTGCTCTTGGGGCTGGCCGCGGTGACGAGATGACCTTCTCGTGCCTCTCCTCACCTCGGAGCCACTCGATGCCTCTGCCGCTGTACCTGCTTGCCATGGCGGTTTTCGCCATGGGTACCTCGGAGTTCATGCTCGCCGGCCTCTTGCCGGACATCGCCTCAGATCTTGACGTCACAGTCGGGACAGCCGGCACGCTCACGTCGGCCTTCGCAGTCGGCATGATCGTCGGCGCCCCCCTTGTGGCCGCGCTTGCCCGTAACTGGCCCAGGCGCTCCAGCCTTCTCGGGTTTGTCCTCGTTTTCGCGGCAGCTCATGCCGTGGGCGCCATCACCACGAGCTTCGCCATCCTGTTCGCTACCCGGGTCGTCGCCGCGCTCGCGAACGCAGGGTTCCTTACCGTCGCTCTGACGGCTGCGGCCACGCTGGTCTCATCCGACAGGAAGGGACGGGCGCTGGCCGTGCTGCTGTCAGGCACGACGGTGGCCACGATCGCCGGTGTCCCTGCTGGGTCGGTGCTTGGCGCGGTGCTCGGCTGGCGGGCTACATTTTGGGCTGTCGCCGCTCTCTGCCTGCCTGCAGCTCTCGGCATCCTGAAGGGAATCCCCGCAGGGCGTGATGAGGATGAGGCGACTGGCAGGCCGGCGTTGCGAGCGGAGCTCGGCCAGCTCACACGGCCGCGGTTGAATCTGGTGATGCTGCTCGGCGCGCTGGTGAACTCGGCAACCTTCGGAAGCCTCACCTTCCTGGCCCCCGTGGTGACCGACAGCGCCGGGCTGGGCGAGTTGTGGATCTCTGTCGCTCTGGTGCTCTTCGGTGCCGGTTCCTTCGTGGGCGTCACCGTCGCCGGCCGGCTGTCCGACCGGCGTCCCGGTCCGGTCATCGCAGTCGGCGGTCCGTTGCTGCTCATCGGCTGGCCGGTCCTGGCGATGCTGGCCAACGAGCCGGTGGCCCTGTTCATCCTCGTCTTCGTGCAGGGCGCACTGTCGTTCGCGTTGGGCAGTACGCTGATTACGCGGGTCCTCTACGAGGCCGCGGGAGCCCCCACTATGGCCGGCTCGTATGCGACGGCGGCGCTCAACGTGGGCGCCGCCGCCGGTCCCGTCATTGCTGCGGCCACCCTCAGCACGGAAGCCGGGGTGCTCGGGCCGCTCTGGGTGAGTGGACTCCTCGTCGCGGTCGCGCTGCTCATCGCGTTCCCCCTCCTCACCGTCATCACGGCCGGCCGGAGCACCGAGGTGTTCCGGTGACACATGCGAACGCCCCCTTGAACATCGAGGGACGCCGAAGGCTCGTGGAGCGCTGCCGCACCCGTCCGATCGCGCACGTCGCAGCCGAGGCGGGTGTCTCCCGCGCCTGCCTGTCCAAGTGGAAGAACCGGTACGACACGCATGGCGAACTCGGGCTGCAGGACCGTCCAAGCGTCCCGCGATCCTCACCGACCCAGACCCCACCCGATGTCGTCGAACGGATCGAGCAGTTGCGGCGGGACAACAAGTGGTCCGCCCGCCGGATCACCCTCGAACTCGCGAACCAAGGCGTGCGGATCAGCGAGCGCACCGTAGGCCGGTGGCTGGCACGCCTGGGCATCAATCACCGCCGGTTCCTCGATCCCGACGGCTCGGCCAATAGGCGCCCGTCGAAACGGATCGTGGCCCGCTACCCGGGCCACATGGTCCACCTGGACGTCAAGAAGGTCGGACGGATCCCTCACGGCGGCGGGTGGCGGGCCCACGGACGCGGCTCCGAACAGGCCAGGGCCGCGCAGCGCGCAAAGACCGGTGGGGCCAAGGGCGGGTACATCTACCTGCACTCTGCCGTCGACGGATTCTCCCGCTTGGCCTACACCGAGCCCCTGCCCGATGAGAAGGCCACCACCACCGTGGGGTTCCTCAGCCGCGCCCGCGCGTTCTTCGCCGCCCACGGCATTCCCCGGATCGTGCGCGTGGTCACCGACAACGGCGCCAACTACCGCGCCGCGGTCTTCGTACGCTCCCTGGTCTCGTGGGCCTCCCGCCACCAGCGGATCAAGCCCTACACGCCCCGGCACAACGGCAAGGTCGAGCGCTACCAGCGCATCCTCGCTGAAGAGCTCCTCTACGCCAGGCAGTGGACCTCTGAAGCAGAACGAGCGAGGGCGATCACGGTCTGGAACATCCACTACAACTACCACCGGCCTCACACCGCCGCCGGAAACGGTCCTCCAGCCTCACGCCTCCACGCGAGCGTCACCAACGTCATGGCCAGCAACAACTAGGCGACATCACATCCCGGGGAAGAGGCCGCTCTCACCGCTGAGCAACAGGCGCTCTCGTAACTCGCAAACAAAGCCAATACCGGCGTGGAAAGCTGGGACCTTGCGCCATGGTGCGCGGTCAACGGCTACATCCGTCGGCGCCACCGCCACATCGCGTGGCCCGGGGCCGCGAGCCTTGAGGACGGCGCTGCTCGGTCCGGTATGCCCGGCGGCGCAGTATTACGCGCAATCGGTGCCGCAATCGCAACCGGTGCCGGTTCATGAGTGAATAGGAGGTCCGTGAACGCTTTTCATCCTGTGGTTCGCGAGTGATGGCGGCTGGTGGTCGGGGTGCGTGACGCGGCAGGGTTCCTGCTCGTTGCGCTGGTGATCTCACTCGCCAACGTCTCGACACAGGGGCCCTGTTGGTCCCGTATCGAGCCATGCTCGACGTCCCGCACGAGGTCGCGGAGCACGTTTCCTGGCTGATCTACGCCCGAAGGTGTGAGCTGGGCTCCCGCTGGCGCAGGCTGGGCTGCTTCCGGCAGGCTCTGCTGGTCCTGGTCCACCTGCGCAAGAACGAGACCCTGGCCCGGGTCACCGCGGGGTTCGGCGTCTCCACCGCGACCGCCGGCCGGTATGTGACCGAGACGGTCGACATCCTCGCCGAGCGCGCTCCGAGCTTGCACGAGGCTCTGCGCGAGCTGCTGCCGGAGGGATTCGTCATCCTCGACGGCACCCCGATCGCCTCCGACCGCATCGCGGCAGATGAACCGTACTACTCGATGAAACACCGCCGTCACGGGATGAACGTGCAGGTCGTGGCCGCCCCGGACGGAACACCCCTGTGGTTCTCACGGGCACTGCCCGGCCGCACGCACGACCTGACCGCGGCCCGCGCACACGGGGTGATCCACGCCTGCCTGTCCCGTCAGCTCCTCGTCCTGGCCGACCGGGCCTACCGCGGAGCCGGAGCCACCGTCCGCACCCCCTACTACAGCCGCGACCTTCCGGAGAAGTACGCCGAATTCAACCGCGACCATGCCCGACTGCGGGCGCCGGGGGAACGTGCCTTCGCCCGCCTCAAACAGTGGCGGATCCTCCGCAAAGCCCGCTGCAGCACCAACCGGATCGGCCGCACCGCCGCCGCCGTTCACGCCATCGAGGTCACCTGGCGCTCGGGATGAGAAGCGTTCAGTGAGCTTCTTTCATCCTGCCTCTGAAGGGCTACAGAGTCTGGCCAGTTGGGGTGGTGACGTGGCAGAGCCCTCGGTCGTTGGCGGTGTTGATTCCACTCGACATTGCCGACAGCCCGGGGGCTCTGTTGGTTCCGTATCCTTCCATGCTCGGCGTCTCGCATGAGTTGGTTGAGCATGTCTCCTGACTGATCTACGCCCGAAGGCGTGAACTGAACTTGCCGTGGAGACGGCTCGGCTGCTTCAAACAGGCCCTCCCCGCGCTGGCCCATCTTCGGAAGAACGAGACGTTTGCCCAGCTCGCGGCCGGGTTCGGCGTCTCGACCGCGACGGCCTGGCGGTACGTCGACGAGACCCTGGACGTTCTCGCGGCCTGGGCGCCGGGCCTGCATGAGGCCCTGACCGGGCTGAGCGAGGGCGACCACGTGATCGTGGACGGCACCCTGATCGCCACCGACCGCATCGCCGCGGACGAGCCGTACTACTCGCAGAAGCACAAGCAACATGGAATGAACGTGCAGGTCATCGCCCGGCCGGACGACACACCGCTGTGGTTCTCCCGAGCGGCACCGGGCCGGACCCACGACCTGACCGCAGCTCGCGCCCACGGCATCATCCAGGCCTGCCTGACCCGACAGATCCTCATCCTCGCGGACCGCGCCTACCAGGGCGCCGGCGCCACCGTCCGCACCCCGTACAAGAACCACCGCGAACAGCCCGAGCATTACCAGCAGTTCAATCGGGACCACGCCCGGCTGAGGGCTCCGGGTGAACGCGCCTTCGCACAGCTGAAGTCCTGGAGAATCCTTCGGCGATCCAGATGCTCCACCCGCCGCATCGGCACCATCATCCAGGCCGTCTACACCCTACTGACCTGCGGCTATTCAGAATGAAAGAAGCTCAGTGTTCCGGTGCGTCTCGTAGGGAATAAGGAGGATGAACTCGCGTGCATTCGCCGTCCGCTCTTACTCGGAGATGGGTGAAGGGTCGGCCATCTCCTGCATATTGCAGCGCGAGATGTTCGATTTGCAGGAGTTGAGGCGCTGCCTGTAATGCCTGGGCGAGAGAGCCTGTGCGGCACGGGGTCAGGCCGTGCCGCACAGGGGGTCAGGAGGTCAGCTCGATCGTGCGTGGCCGGTCTGAGGGGGTGTGCAGGATTC
>NZ_JBFATO010000017.1:0-164224 GCF_040678355.1 Streptomyces sp. NPDC052701 | reverse complement strand
CGAACTGCAGGGCCGGCACCATCGCCATCGCGACGACCGGGACGGCGAGCACCACGGCCGTGACCAGCCGCTGCCGCAGCGGCCGCAGCTCGTCGGCCTCCCCGGTCTTCCCGGCCGGCCCGGCGGGGCGCTCGGGCGGCGCGGGCTCCCGCGCGGTGTACCCGGTCGCCTCGACGGTGGCGATCAGGTCCCGCACGGAGACGTCTTCCCGGTGGCTGATCCTGGCCTTCTCGGTGGCGTAGTTGACGGTGGCGCTGACGCCGTCCATCCGGTTGAGCTTCTTCTCGACGCGCGCCGCGCACGAGGCGCAGGTCATACCGCCGATCTCAAGTTCCGTCTCGGCGGTGGCACCGGTCGTTCGGGGGGTCACGGCTGCTCCTCTGCGTGCGCGAACGGGGTCAGATCCGGCCGGTCGGCCCGTGGCCCGCCGCGTCGACGGTCCCGGCGGCCAGGGTGCCGTCGGGCTCGCCGACGCGGGTGACGGCGACCCGGCCGGCACCGGGGCCGGCGTCGGCCGGGACGGCTCCACCCGGTCCGCCGGGAGCCTGGGCGGGCCTGGTCCTGCGGTGGCCGCAGGACACGCCGGAGACGGCGTGGGCGGTGACGGGCATGGGTGCCTCCCGTGGTTCGGTCACGACCGGTCAAGTATACGGGTCGGGGGTATCCAGGCGCCGATCCCGTTTATACCCTCAGGGGGTATGGGGTGCAAGTGGGGAAGTACTTGACTTCATACCCCCTAGGGGTATGGTGAGCTGCTATGAGGCCTCATTCCGAGCGCGAGGCCCTGTTCTTGAGGGGAAACGGCCATGAACACCGGACTGAAGATCACCGCGTTCGCCGCCGCACTCGCCGCGACCTTCGGCACCGCCTACGGCGTCGGCCAGGGGCTCGACCCGGTCGTCGCCGCCGGCCCGCCGGAGCACGACGGCGGACACGGCGGCCACGCCGGTCACGGGACACCCCCGGCCGGCGGACTGCAGATCTCCGAGCGGGGCTACACCCTGGACCTGCGGACCCCGCGCGTCACGGCGGGCGAACGCGGCGACCTGCGCTTCACCATCCGCGACAGCGAGGGCCGCGCCGTCACCGCCTACCAGCGCGAACACGACAAGGAACTCCACCTCGTCGTGGCCTCACGCGACCTGACCACCTACCGCCACCTGCACCCCACCCGCTCCCCGGACGGCACCTGGAGCACCCCCGTCGACCTGCCCCGCGCGGGCGGCTACCGCGTCTTCGCCGACTTCACCCCGGCGAGGAAGGACACCGGGAACCTCACCCTCGGCGCGGACCTGGCCGTGGCGGGCCGGTACGACCCGAAGGACCTGCCGGCGCCGGAGGCCACGGCCCGGACCGACGGCTACGAGGTCCGGCTGACCGGAGGGCTGCGTCCCGGCAGGCCGAGCGAGCTGAAGCTGCGGGTCTCCCGCGACGGCGAGCCCGTCACGGACCTCCAGCCCTACCTCGGCGCCTACGGCCACCTGGTGGCCCTGCGCTCCGGCGACCTCGCCTACCTGCACGTCCACCCGAACGGCGAACCCGGCGACGGCACCACCGAGCCGGGTCCGGACATCTCGTTCACGGCCACGGCACCCAGCAGTGGCAGCTACCGCCTGTTCCTCGACTTCCGGCACGACGGAGTCGTCCGCACGGCGGCGTTCACGGTCCGGGCCGGGGGAGCGGCACCCGGGACCACCCCCGGGGCCACGGAGACCACCGGGGACACCGAGGACACCGGGGACACCGGGGAGCACTCCTCCGGCGGCCACGGTGACGGCCACGGTCACTGACCACGGCCGCCGGTCACCCCGTCAGCCGAGCACCCGGTCCAGGTTGACGGCGGCGCTGATGAGCGCGAGATGCGTGAACGCCTGCGGGAAGTTGCCCCGCTGCTCCCCGGTGGGGCCGATCTCCTCGGCGTACAGGCCGAGGTGGTTGGCGTACGTCAGCATCTTCTCGAAGGCCAGGCGTGCCTCGTCGAGCCGGCCGGCCCTGGTCAGGGCCTCGACGTACCAGAACGAGCAGATGGAGAACGTGCCCTCGTCGCCGCGCAGCCCGTCGGGGCTGGCCTGCGGGTCGTACCGGTAGACCAGCGAGTCGGAGACCAGCTCCTGGGTGAGCACGTCGAGGGTGGACAGCCACTTGGGATCGGTGGGGGCGATGAACTTGCTCAGCGGCATCATCAGCACGGCCGCGTCCAGCACGTCGCCGCCCTCGTACTGGACGAAGGCCCGGCGCTCCCGCGACCAGCCCCGGTCCATGATCCGCCGGTAGATCGTGTCCCGGCACTCCCGCCAGCGCAGCAGGTCGGCGGGCAGCCCGCGCCGGTTCGCCATCCGGATGGCCCGCTCGATCGCCACCCAGCACATCAGCCGCGAGTACAGGAAGTTCTTGCGGCCGCCCCGGGTCTCCCAGATGCCCTCGTCGGGCTGGTCCCAGTGCGCGCACACCCAGTCCACCAGCGCGCACACGTCGTCCCACTGGCCGCTGGAGACGGGCTCGGCCCACTTGTCGTAGAGGTAGACGGAGTCGACCAGCGCGCCGTAGATGTCGAGCTGGAGCTGGTCGGCCGCCGCGTTGCCGACCCGGACCGGCGCCGAGCCGTGGTGCCCCTCCAGGTGGCCGAGTTCGCGCTCCGACAGGTCGGTGCGGCCGTCGATGCCGTACATGACCTGCAGGGGGCCGGACGCCCGGCCGTCGCCCGGGCTGATGTGCCGGGTCACGAACGTCATGAACGCCGAGGCCTCCTCGGTGAACCCCAGCCGCAGCAGCGCGTACACGCAGAAGGCCGCGTCGCGCACCCACACGTACCGGTAGTCCCAGTTGCGTTCGCCGCCGAGCTGTTCGGGCAGGCTCGTCGTCGGCGCGGCCACGATCGCCCCGGTGGGCGCGTAGGTGAGGAGCTTCAGGGTGAGCGCGGAGCGGTGCACCATCTCCCGCCAGCGGCCCCGGTACCGGGAGGAGGACAGCCAGCGCCGCCAGTACGCCACCGTGGCGGAGAACTGCTCCTGCGCCTCCGCGCGCGGGCAGCCGCGCGGAGGCACCTCCGCGCCGACCTGGTCCAGCGCGAACACCGCCGACTCGCCCTCGGCGAGCTTGAACTCCGCCCGTACGTCCGCGCCGTCGGCCTCCAGCGGCACGGTCGCGGTGAGCGCCAGCGACAGCCCGTCGGACGCGAAGACCGCCACGCCCCCGGTGATGCGGACGGTGTGCGACCGCGCGCCGTAGTCGAAGCGCGGGGCCACCCGTGCCCGGAACGGAAGGGAGCCGCGGACGCACACCACCCGCCGGATCAGCCGGTGCCGGTCGGCTTCGACCGCCTCCCCGCCGACCGGCATGAAGTCCTGCACCTCGCCGACGCCGTCCTCGGTGAAGAACCGGGTGATCAGCACGTTGGTGTCGGGGAAGTAGAACTGCTTGGTCCGGGCCGGCACCGCCGCCGCCAGCTCGTAGCGGCCGCCGCGCTCCGCGTCCAGGACCGAGGCGAAGACACTCGGCGCGTCGAAGGCGGGGCAGCAGTACCAGTCGATCGTGCCGTCGGTCCCCACCAGGGCCACGGTGCGCAGATCACCGATCAGCCCGTGCTCGGCGATCGGCAGATAGGGCGGGGGGTCGGTGACGCCCTCGCCGCGCGGGGCACCGTTCGTACCGCTCATCGCAGCCTCCTCTGCCTCAGCTTAGGCGCAGTCGCGCGCGAAGGGCGGCGCACGGGCCCGGCAGCGGTGCCGCGGCCCGGCCAGGGCGCCCGGACCGGGGCGACGGTGGGGGCCGCCGAGGGGCCGGCTCGGACCAGGACGCCCCTCAGCCCCGCCCCCTCGAACCGCCGCACCGTCTCCGCTCCGGCCCCTCGTGCCCGTGACCAGCGTGTCCACCGCCCCGGCCGCGCAGATCCGGGCGAACGCCCGCCGGCCCGGCTCGGCTCGCCGCAGCCGACGAGCCGCCCGGCCCGCTCGCTCGCGCGGCAGCCGGTCGATCGCGGCCCCCGCCCCGTCGTGGGCGGCGGCCCCGTGCGGGACGCCGAGGGCCACCGCGTCGAGCACGGTGACACCGGGGGCGATCCGGCCCAGCACCCCGTCCGCGGGCCGCCCGACGAGCTCGTGGGACCGGGCGCGCGCCACCCCGCCCGTCACCACGATCTTGAACGGGGGCCGCCCGGCCGGCTCGTCGGCGATGTCCGGCGTGCTGGCCACCACGGTCGGCGCGGGTGAGCCGGACGCCGGGCCGCCGCGCACCGCCGGCGCCCGGGCCGCCTCGGCGGCGGTCGTGCCGCCGGTCAGCCCCGCCGCCTCGCCGGGCGCGACGAGATCCGCGACCGCCCCGGCGATGCGCTACCGTGCGAAAACGGTCAGCCCGGCGAAGGGGTGCGGCATGACACAGGTCGAGGACGAACTGGACAGCCAGCCCGCGTGCTGGACGCGCGCCGCCTCGGAGGCGGCGGGACACGGCCCACTGCTCCCGGCGCCGGGGGAGAGGGTCGCGCTCACCGGCTGCGGAACCTCCTTCTTCATGGCCCAGGCGGCCGCCGCCCTGCGCGAGGGCGCGGGCCACGGCGAGACGGACGCCTTCGCCGCCTCCGAGTTCCCCCGGGCGCGGGCGTACGACCGTGTGGTCGCCCTGACGCGCTCCGGCACGACCACCGAAGTCCTCGACCTGATGGGTCAGTTGAGGGGCCGGACCCGCACCACCGCGATCACGGCCGACCCGGACGCGCCCGTCGTGACGGCCGCCGACGACGTCGTCGTGCTCGACTTCGCCGACGAACGGTCCGTCGTGCAGACCCGGTTCGCCACCACGGCCCTCACCCTGCTCCGCGCCCACCTGGGACTGCACCGCCCCACGGCCGTCGCCGACGCGCACACCGCCCTGACCACCGCGCTGCCCGAAGGGCTGGCCGACTGCACGCAGTTCACCTTCCTCGGCCGCGGCTGGACCGTCGGGCTGGCGCACGAGGCCGCCCTGAAGATGCGCGAGGCCTCCCTGTCCTGGGCGGAGGCCTACCCGGCGATGGAGTACCGGCACGGCCCCATCAGCGTCACCACCCGCGGCACCGCCACCTGGATGCTCGGCCGGGCCCCGGGAGGACTGGCCCGGCAGGTCCGTGACACCGGCGGGGCGTGGATCGAGGGCACGCTCGACCCGCTCGCCGAACTCGTCCGCGTCCAGCGGCTCGCCGTCGCCGTCGCGGCAGCGCGCGGCCTCGACCCGGACCGGCCGCGCCACCTCACCCGCTCGGTGATCCTCGCGCCCTGAGACCGCCGCGGCCCCCGGATCCCGGACCTCGAACGCCGCAGCCCGGGAACACCCGGAGCCCGGCATCCCGGCATCCCGGCGTCCTGACGCCCCGGCGCCCCGGCAGCCCGGAGGTCGGCACCCCGAAATGCCATCACGCCGTCACATCGTCACATCGCCACGTCGTCACGTCGAAAAGGAGAGGCCGTGCCCCTCGCGAGCACCGGCGAACTCGTCACGCGCGCCGCCGCGGCCCGTTCGGCCGTCGCCTCGTTCAACATCATCACGCTGGAGCACGTCGAGGCGGTCGTCGCCGGAGCCGAGTCCGTGAACGCGCCCGTCGTCCTCCAGGTCAGCGAGAACGCGGTCGGATTCCACCGCGGCCGCCTGCTCCCGCTCGCCCGCGCGGCCGTCGCCGCCGCCGAAAGCGCCACCGTCCCGGTCGCGTTGCACCTCGACCACGTCCGGAGCGAGACGCTGCTGCGCCAGGCGCCGGAGGCGGGCTTCAGCTCCGTGATGTACGACGCCTCCCGGCTGCCCTACGAGGCCAACCTCGCCGCGACCCGGGCGGCCGTCCGGTGGGCGCACGCCCGAGGGCTGTGGATCGAGGCCGAGCTGGGCCGGATCGGCGGGAAGGACGGGCGGGACGGTCCCGCCGGGCCGCCGCCGGACGCCCACGCCCCCGGCGCCCGCACCGACCCCGACGAGGCCCGGGCCTTCGTCGCCGGCTCCGGCGTGGACGCCCTGGCCGTGGCCGTCGGCAGCGCGCACGCCATGACCACCCGCACCGCCGCCCTCGACCACACGCTCCTCAGGCGCCTGTCGGGCGTCCTGGACGTGCCGCTCGTCCTGCACGGCTCCTCCGGGGTCCCGGACGGCGAACTGGCCGCGGCGGTCGCCGGCGGCATCGCCAAGGTCAACGTGGGGACGGCCCTCAACATCGCGATGACCGCCGCGATCAGGGAGTTCCTCGGGGCACACCCCGAGGCGGTCGACCCGCGCCGCTACCTGGCGGCGGGCCGGGAGGCCATGGCGGGCACCGTGGCGGCGTTCGTCCGGGTGCTCGCCCCGGGCGCGGCCGGCGGCCCGGCTAGCGCCTGACGGCCCTGAGCACCACGAACTTCGGGTCGCTCGCGACGAGCCGGCTGTTGCCGAACAGGCGCCGCAGCTTGACGTGGTAGGCCAGGTGCCGGTTGCCGACCACCCACAGCTCGCCGCCCGGCCGCAGCACGCGCCGCGCCCCGGTGAACATCCGCCACGCCGTGGCGTCGGTCGTCGCCTGGTGGGAGTGGAACGGCGGGTTGTTCAGCACCAGGTCGACACTGCCGGAGGCCACACCGGCCAGTCCGTCCCCGACCCGGAACTCCGCGTGCCCCGGCACCCCGTTCGCCCGGTACGTCGCCTGCGCCGAGGCCACGGCCTGGAACGACTCGTCGACGAACAGCACCTCGGCCTCGGGGTTCGCGAGCGCCACCGCCGTACCGACCACGCCGTTGCCGCACCCCAGGTCCACCACCCGCCGGGGGCCGCGGGTGTCCGGCAGGTGCCGCAGGAAGAAGCGGGTGCCGATGTCGAGCCGGTCCGCGCAGAAGACGCCCGCGTGGTTGACGACGGTGCGTCCGGAGACCGGGCCGATGCCGTCGGGCAGCGGGTAGCTGTACGGCCACGGGCGGGCGGGCCGCTCCAGCGCGGTGTCCGGCGTGCAGAAGATCAGCCGGGCCTTCTTCTCGGCGAGCGAGGTGCGGGTCGGGCCGAGGATCCGCTCGAACAGCCGCAGCGTCGAGGTGTGGATCTCCTTGACCATCCCGGTGCCGACGACGACCGTGCCCCCGTGCACCGCGGGGGCCAGCCGCAGCAGCTGGTCCTCCAGCAGCGCCAGGCTCTTCGGCACCCGCACCAGCAGCACGTCGATCCGGTCCGGCGGCGGGTCCTGCGTGGTGAGCAGCCGGACCGTGCCGGGCTCGACACCGGCCCGCGCGAGGTTGGCCCGGGTCGCCTCCTGCGTCAGGTACGAGTCGGTGATCTGCGCCGGCCGGTGCGCCGCGAGGGCCGTGGCCAGCGCGCCCCAGCGGTCCCCGAGCACCACGACCGTGCCCGACAGCGGCACCTCCCGGTCCGCGAGGTGCCGGAGGAGGTACTCGTCGGAGGCGTCCCAGGCGCGCAGCCTCTCACGCGGGTCCTCGGGGAAACGGGTCAGCGCGAACTCGCCCCACGGCGTCGTCATACGGTCGTTCATCGTGCGTCAAGGCTAGCCGAGCCGCAGCTCAGGCCCGGTCGGGCAGGATGGGGCCCATGGACGCGGAGCTGTTCCCCAGAACCCGTACCCGGATCGCGCCCGGCGCGGTGCACGTGCCGGACTGGCTGGACGCCGGGGCCCAGCGCGAGCTGCTGGAGGCCTGCCGGGAGTGGGCCCGCCCGCCGGCGGGCCTGCGCACGGTCCGCACCCCCGGCGGTGGCACCATGAGCGTCCGGCAGGTGTGCCTGGGCCGGCACTGGTACCCGTACGGCTACGCCCGCACCGCCGTCGACGGCGACGGAGCACCCGTCAAGCCCTTCCCGGCCCTGCTCGGCGACCTGGGCCGCCGTGCGGTGGCCGACGCGCTCGGCCGGCGGGCGGACGCGGCCTACGACATCGCCCTGATCAACTTCTACGACGGCGACGCCCGCATGGGCATGCACCGCGACAGCGACGAGAAGTCGGACGCGCCCGTGGTCTCCCTGAGCCTCGGCGACACCTGCGTCTTCCGCTTCGGCAACACCGCCACCCGCGGCAGGCCCTACACGGACGTCGAACTGCGCAGCGGTGACCTGTTCGTCTTCGGCGGGCCGTCCCGGTTCGCCCACCACGGAGTGCCCCGGGTGCACGCGGGCACGGCGCCGCCCGGGCTGGGGCTGACCGGGCGGCTCAACATCACGCTGCGGGTCGGCGGCCTGTAGGGCCCCGGGGAACACCGGTGCAGCCGTCGGCGCCGAGACCGATCACGGCCGGCCGGCACGGATACCGGGTGCCGCGCAGAGGTTCCCGTGAGGAGCGTCGACCACTGCCGAGGGCGGCCGGCGTCCGCCGCGCGCCGGTGCAGTTCCTGATCGGCAGGGGGAGCGGCGGCCCTCCTGGAGACCGGCCCGGCTCCTGATCCGCCGGCGGTAGCCGGTTCGTCGGCCGGGCGCAGGGATGCGGAGGGACTCGGGGATCCGCCCGTGGCGGGCGACGGCGCCGCCGAGCGGGGCGGGGCGGCCGTCACGGGACGGCATCCGGATGACGGCGTACGCGCGCACGGCGCCGGTGCGGATGCCTGAGCGGCTCCGGGATCGACCACCGGCGGCTTCCGGGCTCACCCCGGCGGACCGGCGGTGAGAACGCTCAGGCCCATGACCGATCCCGGCGCCAGCGGCTGTACCGATGTTCCCCGAGGCCGCTGCAGGCGGCGGTACCTGCGGATCATGGGAGACTCACCCTCATGAGCGGGAAGGCGGACCCCCGGCCGGCGGGGGAAGAGACCACCTCCAGGACGCGGCTGGACCGGGGGCGCGGCGCGCTCGGGCCCGCGCTGGAGCTCGTGCACACCGGGCGCGCGCCGACCCGCGCCGTGCTCACCGCCGAACTCGGCGTGACGCGCGCCACGGCCGGCGCGGTCGCCGCCGAGCTGGAGGCGCTCGGCCTGATCCGGGTCGACGCCCGGCCCGGAGCGGCGGCCGGTTCGCAGGGGCGGCCCTCGCACCGGCTCGCGGTCGCCGAGGACGGTCCCGTCGCGCTCGCCGCCCAGGTGCACGCCGACGGCTTCCGGGCGGCGCTGGTCGGACTGGGCGGCCGGATCGTGGCGACCGCGCCCGGCTGCGAGGTCGTCGACGCCGATCCGGCGAAGGTGCTCGGCTCCGTCGTCGAGGCGGGCGCCGAACTGCTGCGGCAGACCGGGCGGCGGTGCGTGGGCGCCGGACTCGCCGTGCCCTCCGCGGTCGCGGAGCCGGACGGCCTGGCGCTGAACCCGCTGCACCTGGCCTGGCCCGCGGGCGCGCCCGTGCGGGAGATCTTCGCCGAGCAGGTGCGCGCGGCCGGCATCGAGGGACCGGCCTTCGCGGCCAACGACGTCAACCTCGCCGCGCTCGCCGAGCACCGGCACGGCGCCGGGCGCGGCGCCCGCGACCTGCTGTGCGTGGCCACCGGCCACCGGGGCGTCGGCGGCGCGCTCGTCCTCGACGGCCGCCTGCACAGCGGAAGTTCCGGTCTCGCCCTGGAGGTCGGCCACCTCACCGTCAACCCCGAGGGCCGTCCGTGCCACTGCGGCAGCCGCGGCTGCCTCGACGTGGAGGCCGACCCGCTGGCGTTCCTCACGGCGGCGGGACGCGAGCCGGGCCCCGAGGTGTCCCTGCTCCAGCAGGCCGTCGACCTGGTCCGCGACCACTACGACGACCCGGCCGTCCGCACCGCCACCGAGGTCCTCATCGACCGGCTCGGCCTCGGCCTCGCGGGCCTGGTGAACATCCTCAACCCGGACCGGATCATCCTCGGCGGCCTGCACCGCACCCTCCTGGACGCCGACCCCGACCGGCTGCGCGCGGTCGTCGCCGACCGCAGCCTGTGGGGCCAGAGCGGCGGCGTCCCCATCCTGGCCTGCACCCTGGACCACAACAGCCTGGTCGGCGCGGCGGAACTGGCCTGGCAGCCGGTGCTGGACGACCCGCTGGGGGCACTCGCCCGGTGAGGCGGGACGCCGCGTCCGGCACGGGCGCCGGCGGGCCCGGCCGGACGGGGCTTGTCCGTGCCGCCCGCGGGAAGACGCGCACTCGAGCGGGCAGGCTCAACACGGTGCACTCCCGCACCCCGAGGATCAGGAAGTCGACGTCATGACCGACGAGCTCACCGTCAGCGTTCTGGGCACCGGCATCATGGGCGCGGCGATGGCCCGCAACCTCGCCCGCGCCGGACACACGGTCCGCGCCTGGAACCGCACCCGCGCCAAGGCCGACCCGCTCGCCGCCGACGGCGCGCACGTCGCCGGCACCCCCGCCGAGGCGGTCCGGGACGCCGACGTCGTCCTGACCGTGCTCCACGACGGCGCCGCCGCCCTGGACGTCATGCGCCGGGCCGCGCCCGCCCTGCGTCCCGGCACCGCCTGGGTGCAGTCCACCACGGTGGGCCTGGAGGACGTCGCAGACCTGGCCGCCTTCGCCCGCGAGCACGGCCTGGTCTTCTACGACGCCCCCGTGCTCGGCACCCGCGAGCCCGCGGAGGCCGGCCGGCTGACCGTCCTGGCCGCCGGCCCGGCGCAGGGCCGGGACGGGGTCGCCCCGGTCTTCGAGGCGATCGGCGCCCGCACCGTGTGGACCGGTGAGGACGGGGCGGCGGGCAGCGCCACCCGCCTGAAGCTGGTGGCCAACAGCTGGGTGCTCGCCGCCACCGCCGCCACCGGCGAGGTCCTGGCGCTGGCCGAGGCCCTCGACGTCGACCCCCACGACTTCTTCGACCTCGTCGCGGGCGGCCCGCTCGACATGGGCTACCTGCGCGCCAAGGCCCGGCTGGTGCTCGAGGGCCGGCTGTCCCCCGCCCAGTTCGCGGTGGACACCGCCGCCAAGGACGCCCGCCTGATCGTGCGGGCCGGGGAGGCGAAGGGCGTCCGCCTCGACGTGGCCGCCGCCGGCGCCGCGCGCCTGGAGCGCGCCGCCGCCCAGGGCCACGGCGACGAGGACATGGCCGCCGCCTACTTCGCCAGCTTCGGCGACCGGCCGACCGCCTGACGGCCGCCCGACAACGGAGAACCTCCCGGAAGGAGCCCCCATGTCCAAGCCCCCGCTGCCCCCCGAGGCCGAGGAGCTGCTGCGCCGCCCCAACCCGTGCGTGATGGCGACCCTGCGGTCCGACGGCACGCCCGTGTCCACCGCCACCTGGTACCTGTGGGACAACGGCCGCGTGCTGATCAACCTGGACCAGGGCCGCGTACGCCTGAAGCACCTGCGCCGCGACCCGCGCGTGACCCTCACCGTGCTCGACGGCGACGACTGGTACACGCACGTCACCCTCATCGGCCGCGTCGTCGACCTGCACGACGACGAGGGCCTGGCCGACATCGACCGCCTCGCCCGGCACTACACCGGCCATCCCTACGCCGAGCGGGGCCGCCCCCGGGTCAGCGCCTGGATCGAGGTCGAGCGGTGGCACGGCTGGGGCGAGATGAAGGACAGCGACCAGTCCTCCACCTGAGGGCGGGCGGCCCGGCCGTCAGCGCCGGTCCACGGCGAAGGCCCGGCCGGGGTTCTCCGTGAGGATCCGCCCCACCAGGTCCTCGCCCAGGTCGAGCGCGAGCCGGGGGCGCACCCGGCGCAGCAGGTACGGCATCCCCGGTCCGCCGTTCACCGACCGGGCCGCGGCCGTCGTGGTGTCGCCGCCCAGCAGCAGGCGGTCGCCGAAACCGGCGTCGGCCAGGGCCCGCACCGCCTCCGGCATCCGCCGGTCGGTGGCGTGGTGCGCGCGTGACGGGCCGTCGAAGGCCAGGTAGCAGCCGGCCCCGGCGGCCTGCCGGTGCGCCACGAGGTCGGGGGAGCGGTTGAGGTGCCCGAGCACCACCCGGTGCGGCGGCACCCCCAACCGGCCGCACAGCAGGTCCAGTACGTCCAGGGCGCCGGTGCCCGCCTCCAGGTGCACGGCGATCGGCGCGCCGGTGGCGCGGTGGGCCTCGGCCGCCGCGGTCATGGTCCAGCGGGCGTGCGCCTCGAGCGCGTGGAAACCGCCGGCGACCTTCACGATCCCCGCTCGGACCCCCGACGTCCCGATGCCCTCGGTCAGTTCGGAGACGAAGACGTCGGCGAGCCCGCCGCGCAGCGCGGCGAGCGTCTCCTCGGGGTAGTGCACGGCCTGGTGCAGACCGGTCGCGGCGACCACGTGCACCCCGTCTCCCGGGACAGCGCCGGCAGATCGGCGGCCCGCCGCCCCGGACCGTACGGAGTCCACTGGGCCACGGCCCCGCCGCCCTGCGCCCGGAAGGCGGTCAGCTCGGCCCGCGCCGCAAGGACGTCCCGCAACTCCTGGCCGGCAGCCGGGGACTGCGGAGGAACAGGTGGTCGTGGGCGTCGCACACGCCCAGGCGCCCGGGAGGCACGTCCCCGAGCACGGTACGGACCGCGCTCACCACTGGCGTCCCCGGGGCAGCCGGTCACGCCCCGGTGCCGACAGGTGCAGCACCTGGAACACGTCGCCGTCCGCCCCGGGCGCGTCGTGCTCCCACAGCGAGAAGTGCACCAGCTCCCAGCGGCCGGTGTCCACGGCGACCGCCGCGAACACCGCCCCGTCCTCGCCCGCCAGCCGCCCGGCCTCCCGTACGGCGTCCTGCGCCACCTCCGCCGGCCGCGTCCCGTCCGGCACCGGCTGCCGCCGCCGCACCGCGACCCGCGCGGGCGAACCGGCCGCGCCGCCCTCCTGGCAGGCCAGCCCCGTCCACTGCCGCACCGGGGGCCGCCCGAAGTCGTCGCTCAGCTTCTCGAAGCCGCCGCCCCACAGGAACCGGTTCATGCCCTCCGTGGTGTTCCACAGGTAGAACGGCGCGTACTGGTTGACCGGCGAGCCGTGCGTGCCGCGCTCACGCATCAGGTACGCCTTGAGGCCGAGCCCGTCCCAGGCGTCGAGCAGGTGCCCGACGCGGGCGACACGGCCGCGGACGACGTCCATGTCGTAGTCGGCGGGCAGCGTGATTTCGTACTGCATGGCGTGCACGGGGGGCCTCCTCGGGCCGGTGTCCTACGCGGTGCGGGAGCGGGGCGGGGCGAGCAGGGAGAGCAGCCCCTGCACGCCGGCGTCGAAGGCGGCGGGGGAGCCGGAGGCGCGGGCGAGGACGTAACCGCCCTGGACGGTGGCGAGGACGGCCGCCGCGATCCGGTCGCCGTCCAGGTCCGGCGCGAACTGGCCCTGCTCCTTGCCCTCCTCGACGATCCCCGCGATCCGCCCGCGCAGCCAGGTGAGCGTCTCCTCGACCGGAGCGCGCAGCTCCGCGCTGGCGATCACGTCCGGGTCCATCGTCAGGCGCCCGACCGGGCAGCCGCGCAGCACGTCCCGTTCGCGCCGCAGATAGGCCTCGATGCGCTCGTACGGCGTCCCCGGCCCGGCGAGAACCGCCTCGGCGGTGGCCCGCATCTCCTCGGCGGTCCGCCGGATCGCGGCCAGGGCGAGGTCCGGCTTGCCCTTGAAGTGGTGGTACATGCTGCCCTGCCCGGCGCCCGCGCGCTCCAGGATCGCCTTGGGGCTGGTGCCCACGTAGCCGCGTTCCCAGAGCAGTTCGCGGGTGGACTCGATCAGTCGCTCGGAGGTGCTCACACACTCACTGTACATACCAGTAGTTACAGAAGTCGAGGGCCGGGGGAGCGGTCGCCGCCGCCCGCCCTCGCGGGTGCGCGCACGGCCGTCGCCCGTACGACGAGCCGGGGCCCCGGCCGGACGACGCCGGGAGGCGCCGCGCCGGGACATCGCGGCGAGGGGCCGAACCGGCGTGCGCGCCCGGTCGTACCGCGCGCCGTCGCCGCGGAGCGACACCGCGCCCCGCGGTGGCACCCCGCCCCCGCGGGGCGCGCCGACCACGGCGCGGCGCCTTCGGATGACGGCTGGTCAGGATGCCCTGTCACAAGGGCCCATGACGACGCGTCACGACACGGTGCAGCGCCAGCGCGTGGTGCCCCGCCCCGCGGGGAAGGGGGTCACCGCCCGGTCAGCCGGCAACGGCGGACCGGGCGGGAGCGTGTTCGGGCCTGAGTGCGTCCGCTGCGTGTCCGACCTCCGCGAACCTGCGCGCGGGCTTGTCCTGGGGCGTGTGCCGCGGCCGGCGCGTCGGTGCCGTCAGCGCCGCGGAAGGCGTCGGGAGCGTGAACCAGACGACCTTGCCGGACTCGCCGTCCGGCCGCGCGCCCCAGCTCTCGCTCATCGCGGCCACCATCGCCAGCCCCCGCCCGCAGGTGGAGAGCGGGGCGGGGTCGTCGTCGGCGCCGATGTCGCCGAGGTCCTCCACGACCGGCAGGCGCGGGTCGTGGTCGCGCACCGAGACCTTGAGCCGGTCGAGCAGCAGCTCTATCTCGACGGTGCACGTCTTGTCGGGCTGGGCGTGCCGGTGGACGTTGGACAACAGCTCCGTCACACCGAGCGACGCCCGGTCGATCAGGGAATCCAGATGCCAGTAGCGCAACTGCGCAGATACGATTCTGCGGACCTGGCCGATCCGCGACGGCAGGGCTTGGAGCTCCACCGTGCAGTGCCTGCTTGGGTGACTGATCACGGCTGCGACTCCCCGACGTGAGGTCCGGAAGAACACGGAGTAGGGGTCCAGCAGGGCGTCCGCGTGACGCTGCCGCCTGCTGTCGTGGCCGGCGGGCTGGTTCGCAGCGTTATCGCCGGTAAACCCAGAGTGACGTGAGACCAGCGTGACGCAAGGGGTGGGGTGGCGCAACTCGCGGACATCTCAGTCGTCGCGCCCCGCCGCCTTGCGTACGGCCTCGATGAAACGGCGTGCCGCGGGCGGGCCCGGTTCGCCCGGTGCCGGGTCGTGGTCGCCGAGGGTGAGGACGTAGCGCTTGCCGTTGAGATCCGCCAGCGCCCGGTCCTCGGGGGCGAACCAGGGCTTGGACGCCCGCACCGCCTGTACCGGCGCGCTGTCGATCTCACTGCCGTAGCTGGTGAGCAACTCCAGCCGGCCGTCGTTGATGCGGACCTGTCCGGCCCGGGTGAGCGAACGCAGCCCCTTGCCGATCCGCACCCCCGTGGCCCTGAATTCCGGCTTCGCCAATGCATCCGCCCCCTTGCGCGTGTCGCCGTGCCGGACCGTGCGGGTGATGGGCCGGTACCGGCTGGTGTGTGGTTCAGCGTGCCCCCGTGGGGACCTTGGTTCCGCCCGGTGCAGTCTGCCCCCACCCGGCGCCGAACACCACCCCGGGTGACGGCCCGGCCGGGGGCGCCCGGAGCACGCCCGCGAATGCGCCCCCGGGACCGCGCGCCCCCTGCCCCGACTCTTGCTCCAGGGGGCGCTTTGGGGGGCTCAAAGATGCGTTTATGCAGGTGAGAAGCGTGTGGCAGGTGTCTATGATCGAGGTGTCGGCCGCGCGACGCGCCGGCGGCGCGCAGCGTAAGGAGCACCGTCGTGACCACCCCACAGCAGACCCGGACCGGCGCCACCCTCGACGTCGACCGCACCGACACCGCTTACCGTGCGTGGCTGAAAGAGGCCGTGCGCAAGGTCCAGGCCGACGCCAACCGCTCGGCCGACACGCACCTGCTCCGCTTCCCGCTGCCCGAGCGGTGGGGCATCGACCTGTACCTCAAGGACGAGTCGACCCACCCGACCGGCAGCCTCAAGCACCGTCTCGCCCGTTCCCTCTTCCTCTACGGCCTGTGCAACGGCTGGATCCGGCCGGACCGTCCGGTCATCGAGGCCTCCAGCGGCTCGACGGCCGTCTCCGAGGCGTACTTCGCGAAGCTGATCGGCGTGCCCTTCATCGCCGTCATGCCGCGCACGACGAGCGCCGAGAAGATCCGCCTCATCGAGTTCCACGGCGGCCGGTGCCACTTCGTGGACGACCCCCGCACCATGTACGAGGAGTCCGCCCGCCTCGCGGCCGAGACCGGCGGCCACTACATGGACCAGTTCACCTACGCCGAGCGGGCCACGGACTGGCGCGGCAACAACAACATCGCCGAATCCGTCTTCCGCCAGCTGAAGCTGGAGCGGTTCCCGGAGCCCGCGTGGATCGTCGCCACGGCCGGCACCGGCGGCACCTCCGCGACCATCGCCCGCTACGTCCACTACATGCAGTACGACACCCGCATCTGTGTGGCCGATCCGGAGAACTCGTGCTTCTTCGAGGGCTGGACCACCGGCGATCCGGACGTCACCTGCGACTGCGGATCGCGCATCGAGGGCATCGGCCGGCCCCGTATGGAACCGAGCTTCGTGCCCGGCGCCGTCGACCGGATGATGAAGGTGCCCGACGCGGCCGCCGTCGCCGCCGTACGGGCCCTGGAGCGGGCCATCGGACGCAAGGCGGGCGGTTCGACCGGCACGGGGCTGTGGAGCGCGCTGAAGATCGTCGCCGAGATGGTGGCCGAGGGCCGGCGGGGCAGTGTGGTGACGCTGCTGTGCGACCCGGGGGACCGGTATCTCGACAAGTACTACTCGGACGCGTGGCTGGCGGAACAGGGCCTGGACATCCAGCCGTACACGGTGGCGATCGACTCGCTGCTGCGCACGGGCGTCTGGCCCGACTGAGCCGGGACCCGCCGGGCGCGGACGGCCGGCCGGGAACGGGCGGCGGACCAGGCGCGGCCCCCTCGCCGGCCCCGGCTCCCGGCGGCGCGGCCCAGGCCGGCGGCCCGTCGGGCGTCGCCGCCGCCGGAGTCAGTCACCGCTGTCCGGCTCGCCCGCCACGATCACCCGCAGGTGCTCCGAGATCTCCTCGCGCGCCGCGGCCTCCAGGCCGGCGTCGGTCACGAGGGTGTCGACCTGCTCCAGCTTCGCGAACGAGCTCAGCCCCACGACGCCCCACTTGGTGTGGTCGGCGACCACCACGACCCGCCGGGCCGACTGCACCAGCCGCCGGTTGGTCTCGGCCTCCGCGAGGTTCGGCGTCGACAGGCCGGCCTCGGGCGATATCCCGTGCACGCCGAGGAACAGCAGGTCGAAGTGGAGCGCCGCGATGGCCTGGTCGGCCACCGGCCCCACCAGCGAGTCGGACGGAGTGCGCACCCCTCCGGTCAGCACGACCGTCGCCGCGCCCTGCCGCGGGCCCGAGGTGCGCTGCGCCGCGTGGAAGACGTCGGCCACCCGCACCGAGTTGGTGACCACCGTCAGGTCCGGCACGTCCAGCAGCTGGTGGGCCAGCGCGTACGTCGTGGTGCCGCCCGACAGCGCGATCGCCGCGCCCGGCGCGACCAGCCCGGCCGCCGCCCGCGCGATGTCCTCCTTGGCGCTCAGCTCCAAGCCCGACTTGGCCTCGAAGCCCGGTTCGTGCGTGCTCGCCTCGACCACCGGGACCGCGCCGCCGTGGACCTTCTCCAGCACGCCCTGGCGGGCGAGCGCGTCGAGGTCGCGGCGCACCGTCATGTCCGACACGCCGAGCTTGCGGGTCAGCTCGTTGACCCGCACACCGCCCCGGCGGCGCACCTCGTCGAGGATCAGGGCGCGCCGCTGCTCCGCGAGGAGGTTCTGATTCTCGCTCACGTACGCTCCGGTCCTTTCGCCTCACTGCCGTCCGACACGCCCTGCGCGGCCTCCCCGGCTCTCGGCTCCGCCCGAGCGGGGACCCGCGTCGGCAAGGGCATTCTCCCTGCCTGTGGTGCGGGGACGCCCCATCCTCGCACGCCGTGCGAGGGGCCGCGCCACCGCCTGCTGGCCGTGTGCATGCCACTTGTGTCGCTTTTGTTACCCGTCCGTCACCCGGACCGGGGAGATTCCGCGACAGGAGGAGTACGCCGCCTCCGCGGCGGAGATCCTGGAGCCCGCACCGCACGGAACGCACCGCACGGAACGCACCGCACGGAACGCACCGCACGGAACGCACCGCACGGAACGCACCGCACCGCACAGCACGTCACACACATGACCGACGGCGCATCACGGGGGAAGTGCCCACAGTGGAACACGCTCAGGAACACGCCCCGGCCGGCGGGCCCGACGACCCCGCCGCGCGGCCCGGCGACACCGGAACCGCCCTGGAACTCCTGGTCCACGGGGTGGGCGGCACCACACCGCAGGAGATGCTGAACGATCCGCGCACCGAGCGGATCACCGGCGACGGCACCGCGGCCGTCTTCCGGCGCGCCGACGACGTCGACGCGGAGACCCGGCCCGGGGCCGGCCGCCGCCGGGACGGCCCGGTGCCGGAGGCCTACGTCTGGTGCAACCTGACCTCCGGCAACGGCACGCGCGCCCTGTGGCTGCTGTTACTGCCGTTCATGGTGGTCAATCTCGCCCACTGGATGCGCCCCACCACCCGGGGCCGCAGGCGGACGGTGCGCCTGTACGGGCTGCTGGTCCGGCTCGCGGGGCTGACCCTGACGGTGCTGCTGGTGGCGGGCGCCTGCGAGGTCGCCCTCGACCTCGCGGCGTGGCAGTGCGCCGGCACGCGCGGGTGCGCCGAGCGGCACTCCTGGCTGGGCTTCCTCTCCCCCACGGTCTCGGACGACGGCTGGTGGAGCCGCCCCGGCCGCCGGCTCGCGGTCGCCGCCCTGGTGCCGACCGCGCTGACCGGCCTGCTGTGGTACCTGTCCCTGCGCACCTGGAGCGCGTACGAGTCGCAGCAGCCGCTCACCCGCGCGCCGCAGCCCGAGGAGGACGGCGCGAACACCGCGCTGGGCCGCCCCGGCTTCTGGTACGGGCGCCGCCTGGTGGCCCGGCTGCGCGCCGCGCACACAGCCGCCGGCCTGCTGACGGTGGCCGCCGCGGTCGGCACCGCCGCCGTCCGGTACGACATCGAGGCCGGCGGCCCGCCCACGCGGACGGCGCTGGGACTGCTGCTGGCGGCGGCGCTCGCCGCCGGGGCCGTCGCCGTGGTGTGGGTCGTCTGCCGCCGGGGCCGCACCGAGAACCGCCTGGACCGGGAGCTCGACGAGCACCTCGTACGACGCCTGCCGCTGGCCGCCCTCCTCCTGCTCGCGCTCACCCTGGTGTACGCCGGGTGGGACCGCCCCGGCTGGCGGTCGGCCGGCCGGCTGCCGGGCGACGCGGCCTTCGGCGCCCTCGCCCTGCTCCAGGGACTAGTCGTGGTCGTCCTCGCCGTGGTGGCGCGCGTCCTGTACCGCACCCGGCCCGACCCGCGTGCCGCGCTGCGCGGCCTGGGCGGGCCCGCGGTCGCGATGCTGGCCTGCGCGCTGGGCGGCGTGATGTCCGGCGGCGTGGCCCAGCGGGTGTCCGACTGGCTGGACGGCACCGGGGCGTCCCTGCCCGGGCCGCCGGTCCTGCTGACCTGGCAGGCCTCGGTGATCCCGCCGCTGCTCGGCGTCCTGCTGGTCCTCTGCGCCCTGCTGGCCCGGCGCGCCTGGCGACTGGCCCGCGCCGAGCGCGCCGCCGTGGCACGCGAGTACCCGGACGAGGCCGGGGACCCCGGGCGCACCCGCCGTATCGCGTCCGCGCGCGCCATGGCCACGCTCACCGACCGGGCCCCCCTCCTCCTCGGCGTCACCTCCGCGGCGACCCTGCTGCTGGGCGCCGGGGCGCTGGTGGGCGCCCTCGCCACCGAGCGGACGCCCGGCGAGGCGACGGACGACGCCCACGACGTCCTGCACGGCGCCGCCGAGACCGCCGAGGCCCTCGGCTCCTGGCTGATCGGACTCGGTTTCATACTGTTCGTCACCTGGGGCAGGCGCGCCTACAAGGACGCCTCCGCCCGGCGCACCATCGGCATCCTGTGGGACGTCGGCACCTTCTGGCCGCGCGCCGCCCACCCCTTCGCACCGCCCTGCTACGCCGAGCGCGCGGTGCCCGACCTGACCTGGCGCATGGCGACCTGGACGCGCGTCACCGGCGGGCGGCTGGTCATCTCCGGGCACTCGCAGGGCAGCGTGCTCGCGGCGGCCGCGGCCTGGCAGCTCCCGCCGGCCGCCCGCAAGCGCGTCGCGCTGCTGACGTACGGTTCCCCGCTGGAACGCCTGTACGGCCGCTGGTTCCCCGCCCACTTCGGGCCCGCCGCGCTCATCTCGCTGCACCACGACGTCGACTGCTGGCGCAACCTGTACCGGCTCACCGACCCCATCGGCGGCCCGGTACGGCTGCCCGGCGACTGCGGCCCCGAGGTGGACCACGAGCCCCTGAAGGACCCGCTGGCCTTCGGCCGCACCGAACTGCACCCGCTGCCCGCGCCGATCCTGGGCCACTCCGACTACCAGGCGGACCCGGCGTTCGCCGAGGAGCGCCGGCGGCTGCTGGCGCGGCTGCGGCCGGACGTACCGACCCCACGCCGCGCGCGGCCGGACTGCGGGCCTCAGGGCAGTTCGGGCAGGTCCTCGGCGTAGAGCAGGGTGAGGTCGTCCGTGTCCGGGTCGTCCAGCTGGGCGACCCGGCTCGCGTGCCGCTCCACCATCGCCTCGAACGTCTGCCGCGCGGTACGGCCGTTGCCGAACGCCGGGCCCTTGGGGATCGCCGTGAAGTACTTCACCAGCGCCTCGGCCGCGCCCGGCGCCAGCCGGTACTCGTGCTCCTCGGCCTGCTGCTCCACGATCCGCAGCAGCTCCTCGGGGCCGTAGTCGCCGAAGGTGATGGTGCGTGAGAAGCGGGAGGCGACACCGGGGTTGACCGACAGGAACCGCTCCATCTCGGCCGTGTAGCCCGCGACGATCACCACCACCGCGTCCCGGTGGTCCTCCATCAGCTTCACCAGCGTGTCGATGGCCTCCTTGCCGAAGTCGCGGCCCGCGTCCTCGGGGGACAGCGCGTAGGCCTCGTCGATGAACAGCACGCCGCCGCGCGCCTTCTCGAAGGCCTCCTGGGTGCGGATCGCCGTGGAGCCGATGTGCTCGCCGACCAGGTCGACCCGGGACACCTCGACCAGGTGGCCCTTGTCCAGCACCCCCAGGGAGGCGAGGATCTCGCCGTACAGGCGGGCGACCGTGGTCTTGCCGGTGCCGGGGGAGCCCGTGAAGACCAGGTGCCGCTTGACCGAGGCCGCCTTCAGGCCCGCCTGCTGCCGGCGCCGCCCCACCTCGATCATGTCGATGAGGGCGCGCACCTCGCGCTTGACGCTCTCCAGGCCCACCAGCGCGTCGAGTTCACCGAGGACGTCCTTGGAGGTGCGCACCGGCCCCGCCGGCTCGGGCACCCGGGCGGCCGGCTCCTGCTCGGCGCGCGGCCCGGGGACCGCTCCCAGCAGACCGGGGGAGTGGCCGGTCGTCTGCACGGCCGTCTCGCGCGGGGCCGGCGGCCTGACGCCCCCGCTCTCGTCGCTGGTGCAGTCCTCCACGACGGGGCCCGTCCCGGACGCCGCGTCCGCGCCGCCGTCCGCGAACTCGTACCCGCCGCGCGCGCAGCGCTCGGTACGGCACTTCCTCAGCGTCGTACGACTGCCGTCGATCACGTGGAAGCCGTAGCCGCCGCTGCCCGTCACCCGGCAGTTCAGGAAGCTGCCGCGGCCCCCCGCCGACACGTACACCCCGGCCTCCGCCGGGGCGTCGACCGTGCAGCGCTCGACGGTCGGGTCGGCGCCCTTGGTGACGATCACCCCGGTCTGGGTGCCGTCCAGGGTGCAGTTGCTGAGGGTGCCGCCGCTGCCGTGGTCCCGGAACCAGGCGCCCGTCGCCGCGTCCCGGATCCGGCAGTCGTCGAGCTGCGCGGTGGCGCCGTCGCTCACCGACACGGCCGTGTTGCGCACCTGGGACAGGTCGCTGTCGACGACGTCCGCGCGCGAGCCGCGGTCGAGGACGAACAGGGCGTCCGGAACGTCGTGCACCCGGCAGGAGTCGAGCACCGCCGTGGCGCCGTCGCTGACCCACACCGCCGGGTAGTCGCCCGTGCTGTCGAAGATCTCGCACTGGTTGGCGTCCACGCGCGTGCCCGGGTCCCACACGGACAGGCCGTTGCGCCCGAACTGCCGCACGCTGGTGCGGGTCAGCGTCAGCACGGAGCGCGAGCGCAGGTCGACCGCGTTCTCCGGGATGTCGTGGATGCGGCAGTCGGCGAGCGTCAGCACGGCGTCCGTGTCGAGCGTGACGCCGTCGGCCGTGGTGCGGTGCACGTCGCAGTCGGTGAGGTGGGCGGTGGCCCGGCCGGTCACCTGCACGCCGCTGCCCCGCACCTCGTAGACCTCGCAACCCACCGCCTCCAGGGCGGAGTTCTCACCGGTGGCCGACAGGCCCGAGCCCGAGGTGTGGTGGATCCGGCAGCGGTCCAGACGGGGGTGGGCGCCGCCGCGCACCGCGACCCCGGACTGCCCGGCCGCCACGACCTCGCACTCCTCGAACACCCCGCCCCCGCCGTCCAGGACGGCGATGCCGACGCCCGCCGGATTGTCGACCGTGCAGCGGCGCACCGTCGGCCGGGCACTGCCGCGCACCTCGATCCCGGCCGCGGAGCGGGTGACGACCCGGACGTCCCGCAGCTCCGGCGTGCCCTCCTCGACGAGCACCGCGGGGGCGGCCGCGTCCTGGCCCTCGACGTGCAGGTCCTGCACCACGGCCGAGGCGCGCACGGTCAGCGGCACCCCGTCCACGGGCGCGATCCGCACCGAACCGGGGGAGCCCTCGGGACCCCGCAGGGTCACCGCCCGCTGCACGACGAGGTTCTCCCGGTAGGTGCCGGGAGCGACGGTGAGCACGTCGCCGTCGGCCGCGGCCTCCAGGGCGGCGGCGAGCGATGCGTACTCACCCGTGCGGCGCCGCCACCGCGATGTGCCGGTGTGCGTCACCTGGACCGTGCCCTGTGCCATGGTGTAGCTGTGCCCCCACCTCGTCGTACTGATGGCTCGTTCGCCTTCGGGGCGCCCTGTGGCTCCCTCACGCGCGGGTCGATGCCGATTGGTTCGGCCGGACCACCGTAGCGTGCGCGGGGGCGGCCGGCTGACCGGAGCCGGAACGCCGTCAACTGCCGGCGCCGGTCCTGCCCCAGTCCGGGCCCGCCCTGTCCCACGCCTGGTCCCAACGGACGTACCGGCGGCGGACCATGCGCCAGACGACCAGCCGTCTGCCGCCCTCCACGAGACCCGCGGTCGCCAGGGCCGCGCCGAACCCGGCGAGGACGGCGTGCGTGGTCGCCGTCGCGGGCTCGAGCGGGCGGGCCGCCGGCCGGCCGTGCCGGTCGGTCCACATCCGGAACCGGTCGCCGGGTTGCGGGGACTTGAGGCCCGCCACGACCGGTCCGCGGCGCTCGGTGCCGTCCGGCGCGGTCCACCGCGCGAGGACGCGGTTGCGCACGTCCCCTGCCGTGGAGGTCTCGGGGTCGGCGTCCAGCGGGGAGCCGTCCAGCCTGCGGACGACGGTGGCCGTCACCAGGCGGCGCGCGTGGTGCTGCTCCCGGACGGACCGCTGCAGGGCGTCCTGGGCGGCGCCGCCGGCGACGGAGCCGGCCAGCGGGGCGGCGAGGACGATCACCAGCAGCGCGAACAGGGCCAGCCAGGCCTCGGCCAGATCGGTCGCGCGGCACAGCGGATTGTGCCGCCAGCGCCAGAGTCCGCTGATCGCCCGCACCGCCCGCACCCCCCTTCCCGCTCCGTGGCGGCCCCCGGCGGAGCCGGCCGCGCGAGAGCCCGGTCGAAGGAGGGTGACATCACCTCTCCCCAGGACTCTCATGAACTTCTCATGAAAGACCAACGGCCGGGCCCGGAACGCGGTTCCCGTCCCGGACGGGCCGCCCGCGGAGGCGGGGAACACCCGCCCCGCGGGCGGGAGCCAGGCTCCTCGCGCGAAGCGGCCGTCCTTGCGCGCGAGGCCTACGCGAGGACCGTGACCGGATCCCCGATCCGGACCGTGCCGCGGGCGAGGGGCACCAGGTTCTGCCCGAAGACGAGCTTGCCGTCGAGGCGGCGGTGCCGTCCGAGCGTGTGCAGGGGCTCCCTGCCGCGCTCGGCGGTGCCCTGGTCGGTCGTGGTCACCACACAGCGTCCGCAGGGCTTGGCGACGCGGAAGACGACCTCGCCGACGGCGATGCGCGACCAGCCGTCCTCGGCCCAGGCGGCGGTCCCCGCCACGACCAGGTTCGGCCGGAAGCGGTTCATGGGCACGGGGCCCTCGCCGGCGTGATCGCCCTGCGCCATCAGGGTGTTGAGAGCGTCGAGCGAGGCGAGCGTGGTGAGCAGCAGCGGGTAGCCGTCGGCGAAGGAGACGGTCTCGCCCGGCAGGGCGTACTGCGGGTCGACGGGCCGGCGCACGGCCGGATCGTCCATGTGCACGAGGCGCACGCCGGTGCCGAGGAAGGCGCTGCACCAGGCGTGCGCGGCCGCGTCCTCGGCGGGGACCGCCTCGACCTTGTCGCGGAAGATCTCCACCGGGACCGTGGCGACCGGCCGGGGGACGCCCACCGTCAGCGGTTCCATGCCGGGCGCGGACAGCCGTACGCCGCCGCCGGGCAGGAGCTCGGCGGCGGCGAGGGCGAGACGTGGCTGCTGGCGCTGGGTGAGGACCTTTCCCCCGTCGTCGATCAGCACCCAGCGCCGGTCCCCGGCCAGCCCCCAGGGCTCCACGACGGCCTCCCGGGGCGCCAGGGCCCGGAACGCCTTGACCGGATGGATGTGGACCGAGTGCAGATGCGCGTCGTTCGCCATGGGGTCATCGTGCCAGGCGGCGCCGACGGCCCCGGGCCGGTTCAGTAACCGCGGTACTGCTGGTTGTTGTACGGATCCTGGTAGGGAGCCGGGGCGGGCCGGGGAGCCGCGGGGCGCATCGCCTCGTAGCCCGCGGCGGTCGCCGGGGCGGGCCGGGGCGGCTGCGGCTGCGGTCCGGGGTAGCCGCGCGGCGCGGTGGCCTGCTGCGGGATGTACGCCGCGGGCGCCTGCTGGAGCGGGGCGGGCTGCGGCGCCTGCGGGTAGCCGTAGGCGGGCTGGGCCGGGGCTGCCGGGAGGGCGGGCAGCGCCGCGGGGAGTGCGGGCAGGTGGCTGCCCGGCGTGTCGTACTGCGCGGGGACCCGGATCGGGGCGATCTGCGGGGTGCCTCGCTCCTTCACGAGCGAGTCGTAGATCGGGGTGTCCGGGAAGGGGGCGGAGTAGTAGCCGCCACCATAGGTGGAACCGGGGGAGGTCATGGCACATAAGTTAAGCCCACGATGTGCTGGTTGGGGAGACCGATAAGAGGGTTGTTTTCCGTGCCCGCGGTGACCTGGCATCCCCAATGCGAGCGAATTTGACAAAAAAGGACACCGGCCAATGGCTTGATCGTGTAAAGGCCGAGTTCCGGGCGGGTTACCGGCGGTTGGCCCCGGGGTTCGCGCGCCCCCCATGGGAGCTCGCCGTGGCGGGGAATAGGTTGTCCGCACGGCACCGGACGAACTGCCGGGGCGCGACCCGGCGCGGTGACGCGTGAAGGGGTGGGCATGCACATGCTGAAAGGGTCGAACACTCCGGTGCCGGCCGCGGCGCTGCGGGTCGAACTGGGCTGGCGTTCCGGCCCGGGGGTGCCCGACGCGGACGCCTCGGCGCTGCTGCTGGCCGGCGGAAAGGTCCGCTCCGACGGCGACCTCGTCTTCTACAACCAGCCCGCGCACTCCTCCGGCGCGGTCCGCCACGAGGGCAAACGGGACACCGGCGGCCGGGTGACCGACACGCTCCTGGTCGACCTCGCGCGCCTGGAGCCCGCGGTCCAGACGGTCGTCGTCGCCGCCTCCGCCGACGGCGGCACGTTCGCTCAGGTCCCGGACCTGTACATCGAGGTGCGGGACACCCGCGACACCGTGGTGGCCCGCTTCGACAACCCCGGCGCCACGGCCGAGACGGCCTTCGTGCTCGGCGAGTTCTACCGCCGCCAGGGCGCCTGGAAGTTCCGCGCCGTCGGCCAGGGCTACAGCAGCGGCCTGGAGGGCCTGGCCACGGACTACGGCATCACGGTGGACGAGCCGCAGCGGGCCGCCCCGGCCGCGCCCCCGACGGCCGCGCCGCCGTCCGCGGCGCCCCCGGTCGCGCGACCGGCCGCCGCGCCCCCGCCGCCGGCCCCTCCCGCCGCACCGGTGCGGCTGACCAAGGTGACGCTCACCAAGGCATCCCCCTCGGTCTCCCTGGCCAAGCAGGGCGGCACCTCCGGCGCCCTGCGCGTGAACCTCAACTGGCAGGTGCGCAAGCAGTTCTCCGGATGGAGCGGCAAGTTCGGCCGCCCGGTCGCCCTGCACGCGGACCTCGACCTCGACCTGTGCGCCCTGTACGAGCTCGCCGACGGCAGCAAGGGGGTCGTCCAGGCCCTCGGCAACGCCTTCGGCTCGCTGCACCGGCCGCCGTACATCCACCTCGACGGCGACGACCGCACCGGCGCCGTGGACACCGGTGAGAACCTCACCGTCAACCTGGACCGCAAGGACGCCTTCCGGCGCATCCTCGTCTTCGTCACCATCTACGAGGGCGCCCGCTCCTTCGCCGACCTGCACGCCACCGTCACCCTCACACCGCAGCACGGGGCCGCGGTCGACTTCTCGCTCGACGACTGCACCCTGCCCTCACCGGTGTGCGCCCTCGCCCTGATCACCAACACCGGCGGCGACCTGGTCGTCCGGCGCGAGGCCCGGTACCTGGTGCCCGAGCGGGGGGTGAGCCCGCAGCGGACCGTCGACCACGCCTACGGGTGGGGCATGAACTGGACCCCGGGCAGGAAGTGACCCGGGCGCCGCGCCCGGCGCGGCTCAGCCCTCGTCGGGCGCGGCACCCGGCCGCGCGTAGGTGCGGCCCTTCCAGGCCGCGCCGCGCCCCCGGTGGTGCCGCACGGCGGAGTCGACCGTCATCAGGAGGTAGAGGAACGCCGTGAACGGCAGCAGGGGAGCGAGCCACAGCGGCTGCCGGTAGTAACGCAGCATCGGGACGTACGTCCCCGTCATCACGAGCCACGCCGACGCGCCGGCGGCCGCGGCGGACGCACTCCCCGCGGCCAGGCCCACGACGACCGCCGCGGGCGGCACCAGATACACCAGCACCAGCCCGGCGACCGTGCCGGCCAGCAGCACCGGATCGTGCCGGAGCTGCGCGTACGCGCTGCGCGCGACCATCCGCCACAGGTCGCGCAGCCGCGGGTAGGGGCGCACGCTGTCCACCCGGTCGGCCAGTCCCAGCCAGACGCGGCCGCCGCCGCGCTTGACGGCCCGCGCGAGCGCCACGTCGTCGATGACGGCGTGCCGGATGGCGTCCGGGATCCGCGCCCGCCCGGCGGCGTCCGCGCGCAGCAGCACACAGCCGCCCGCGGCCGCCGCCGTACGCGTCCCGTCCCTCCCGATCCGGCGGAACGGGTACAGCTGCGCGAAGAAGTACACGAAGGCCGGCACCACGAGCCGCTCCCACGGGCTCGCCACCCGCAGCCGGGCCATCTGGGACACGAGGTCGAACCCTCCCGAGCGCGCCGCCGCCACCAGCTGCCGCAGACTGTCCGGCGCGTGCGCGATGTCGGCGTCGGTCAGGAGCAGGTACTCGGGGGTACGCGCGCGTGCCAGGCCGATCCCGTGGCGCACCGCCCAGAGCTTGCCGGTCCAGCCGGCGGGCGGCTCACCGGGCGAGTCCACGGTGAGCGGCAGCCCGCCGTGCCGGCGCGCCAGCTCGCGCGCGAGCTCCGCGGTGCCGTCGGAGCTGCCGTCGTCGACCAGGAAGACCTCCGCCCGCCCCGGATAGTCCTGGGCGAGCAGCGACGGCAGGGCGGCGGGCAGCACCGCCGCCTCGTCGCGCGCCGGGACGACGACGCACACGGACGGCCACGCGTCCGGCTCCCGACGCGGCGGCAGCCGGACGTCCGTACGCCAGAAGAAGCCCTGGCCCAGCAGCAGCCACAGCCAGGCGGCGAGTGATCCGGCGGCGGTCCACACAACGGCGCTCACGCGCGCAGTCTGCCCCACCCGGCGGGCTCCGGGCGGCTCATCGTCTATCGTGATCGGGTGAAGATCGCGCTCATGGACTCCGGAATCGGTCTGCTGGCGGCCACCGCCGCGGTACGGCGTCTGCGTCCCGACGCCGATCTCGTCCTCTCCCTCGACCCCGACGGCATGCCCTGGGGACCCAGGACCCCGGAAGACGTGACCGAGCGCGCCCTCGCCGTCGCCGAGGCGGCGGCCGGGCACCGGCCCGACGCCCTGATCGTCGGCTGCAACACCGCCAGCGTGCACGCCCTCACCGCCCTGCGCGCCCGCCACGAACCGCACCTGCCGGTCATCGGCACGGTCCCGGCGATCAAACCGGCCGCGGCGGGCGGCGGACCCCTCGCCATCTGGGCCACGCCGGCCACCACCGGCAGCCCCTACCAGCGCGGGCTGATCCGGGAATTCGCCGACGGGGTGCCCGTCACCGAGGTGCCCTGCCGGGGTCTCGCCGAGGCCGTGGAACGCGCGGACCAGGCGGCCATCGACGCCGCCGTCGCCGCGGCGGCCGAGCTCACCCCCGACGACGTGACGACCGTCGTCCTGGGCTGCACCCACTACGAACTGGTCGCCGAGCGCATCCGGGCCGCCGTGCAGCGCCCCGGCCGCCCGCCCCTCGTCCTGCACGGCTCGGCCGGAGCGGTGGCCGCCCAGGCGCTGCGCCGCCTCGGCGAGCGGCCCGCCCCGCAGGCCCGGGCGGAGGGCACCCTGACGGTGCTGCTGAGCGGCCGCGAGGGCGCGCTGCCCGCGCCAGCCCTGGCCTACGAGGAAGGCCGTCTGCTGCGGACGGCCGCCTCCGCCCGGTGACCGCCGCGCCGTCCGCCCGGCCGGCCCAGTGACGCCCGCGACGAGGTACCCGCGCAGCGGAAGCTGAGTAACCTCGTAGGCATGAGGGACCACGGCCACGGCGAGAACGCCCCCCATCCCGACGTCTGGACCGGACGCGCCACCAACCGGTTCCAGTGGGTACTGGCGCTCGCGGGGGCCGCCTGCATGGCGCTCGGCATCCAGCTGGCCGTCGACGCCCCGTGGACCTCCGGCACCGCCGCGCTCGTCATGGCCGTCGTCGGATGCATCGCCGCCGGGCTGCTGGTCCTGTTCGGCACCCTCGCGTTCGTGCACGTCGCCCTGCGGGTCGACGAGGAATGCCTCGAGGTGCGCTGCGGCCACATGGGCGTGCCGCGTCGCCGCATCCCGCTCTCGCAGGTCGCCGGGGCCGAGTACGCCTCGCACGTCACCCCGCGCCACTGGGGCGGCTGGGGCTACCGCTGGCGGCCCGAGAAGGGCACCGCGGTCGTCGTCCGGCGCGGTGAGGGGGTCGTCCTGCAAATGTGGGACGGCCACACGTTCACGATCACCGTGGACGACGCGGAGGCGGCCGTGCGGGTGATCAGGGACCGGCTGCGGCCGACCAGGCCCGGCGCCGCCGCGCACTGAGCCACCGGGCCGGCCCCTCGGCCCGTGCGCGTGCCCCGGCTTTTTGGTCCGTGCGCGTGCCCCGGCTTTTTGGTCTGTGCGCGTGCCCCGGCTTTTTGGTCCGTGCGCGTGCTCCGGCCTTTCAGCTCGCGCGCGCCCCGGCCCCTCGGACCGTGCGGCGTGCCCCGCCGCACCCCGCGCCGGCTCGTGGGCTCGTCGGCGGGCGGACGCGCCGTGGCCGCCCCTCGCTGGCGGAACCGCACCCGTCGGCACCGCGGTAAAGCCCGGCGCGTCGCCGACCGCGGCGGGCCCGGTGCCGGACCCGGCTCCGGTGGCGGCGCGGCCGCCGGTCACCCCGTGGACCGCGCTGTCGGCGCCGAGGTCACGCGCCGTACACTCCCGGAGTGACCGCCACCGCAACCCCCGTCGGCGAGCCGGGCCGGCTGGAGCCGCAGACCGCGCCCACGGCGCGGGGCCGCCGGCTCCGGCGTCTCGTTCCCGCCGTCGCGGCCGGGCTCTCCGGCCTCCTGCTCTACGCCAGTTTCCCGCCGCGCACCCTGTGGTGGCTGGCCCTGCCGGCCTTCGCCGTCCTCGGCCGGGTGCTGCACGGCCGGGGCTGGAAGGCGGGTCTCGGCCTCGGCTACCTCTTCGGTCTCGGGTTCCTGCTGCCGCTGCTGGTGTGGACGGGGGTGGAGGTCGGTCCGGGACCGTGGATCGCCCTGGTGGTGATCGAGGCGGTCTTCGTCGCGCTGGTCGGAGCGGGTGTCGCCGCGGTGTCCGGGCGGCCCGCCTGGCCCGTGTGGGCGGCGGCGCTGTGGACCGCCGGGGAGGCGGCACGCGCACGCGTGCCGTTCCACGGCTTCCCCTGGGGCAAGATCGCGTTCGGGCAGGCGGACGGCGTCTTCCTGCCGCTCGCCGCGGTGGGCGGCACCCCGGTGCTCGGCTTCGCGGTCGTCCTGTGCGGCTTCGGCCTGTACGAGGCCGTGCGCGTGGCCGTGGAAGCCCGGCGCACCGGCACCGTACGGCGGGCCGCGGCGGTCGCGGCCCTGCTCGGTGTCGCCGTCCCGGTCGCGGGCGCCGTGGCCGCCCGGCCCCTGGTCGACGACCGGGCCGAGGACGGCACCGTGACCGTCGCGGTGATCCAGGGCAACGTCCCGCGGCTGGGGCTCGATTTCAACTCCCAGCGCCGGGCCGTGCTCGACCACCACGCGCGGGAGACGGAGCGGCTGGCCGCCGAGGTCGAGGCCGGCAGGGTCGCCAGGCCCGACATCGTGCTGTGGCCGGAGAACTCCTCCGACATCGACCCGTTCACCAACCCCGACGCGCGGGCCGTCATCGACACGGCGGCCAGGGCGATCGGCGCGCCCGTCTCCGTCGGCGGCGTCGTCGAGCGAGACGGCGAGCTGTTCAACGAGCAGATCCTGTGGGATCCGGCCAAGGGACCCGTCGACACCTACGACAAGCGGCAGATCCAGCCGTTCGGCGAGTACCTTCCGCTGCGCTCGCTCATCGGCGCGATCAACGAGGACTGGACGGCGATGGTCCGCCAGGACTTCAGCCGGGGCGGCGAGCCGGGCGTGTTCCGCATGAACGGTGCCGAGGTCGGACTCGTCACCTGCTACGAGGCGGCCTTCGACTGGGCCGTGCGCGACACGGTCGCCGACGGCGCCCGGATGATCTCCGTGCCCAGCAACAACGCGACCTTCGACCGCAGCGAGATGACCTACCAGCAGCTCGCGATGTCGCGGGTCCGCGCCGTCGAACACAGCCGGACCGTCACGGTGCCGGTCACCAGCGGCGTCAGCGCGATCATCATGCCGGACGGGACCGTCACCCGGAGGACCGGCATGTTCGTGGCCGACTCCCTGGTCCAGGAGGTGCCGCTGCGCTCCTCGCGGACGCCCGCCACGCAGCTGGGCGTCCTGCCGGAGATCGCCCTCCTGCTGGTCGCGGCGGGCGGGCTGGGCCGGGCGGTCGGTGCCGGGCTGCGCGGACGACGCGCCGGTGACACGTAGCCGTACGCCCCTCGCACACCCGCTGAACGCGGCCGGGGCGACCGGACCGGCCCGTTAGGGTCGGGGTCATGGCCACTCCCGACTTCATCCGCACGCTCCGCGCCTTTGCCGGCCGGCAGCTGCTGTGGCTCCCCGGAGTCACCGCCATCGTCTTCGACGACGAGGACAGAGTGCTGCTGCACCGCCGGTCCGACACCGGCAGGTGGTCGGTGATCGGCGGCATCCCCGAGCCGGGGGAGCAGCCCGCGGCCTGCGCCGTGCGCGAGGTCGAGGAGGAGACGGGGGTGCGGTGCGTCGCCGAGCGGATCGTCCTCGTCCAGGCGCTGCCGCCGATCACCTACGTGAACGGGGACACCTGCCAGTACATGGACATCACCCTGCGCTGCCGGGCCGTCGGCGGCCGAGCTCGGGTCAACGACGACGAGTCGCTGGAGGTCGGCTGGTTCGCCGTGGACGCCCTGCCCGACCTGAACGAGCACGGGGTCTTCCGGATCAAGCAGGCCCTGTCGGACGCACCCACATGGTTCGAGCCCATGGGTTCCTGATGAACTATGGGGCGTGACCACATGGGGTGGGGTGCTGGTGCTGCCTAGGGTCGGGGCATGACCGTGCCCCCCGCCCTCCCGGCCCCCTTCGCCCCTCCGCTCGACCTCGGCGGCCGCACCGCCCTCGTCACCGGCGCCGCCGGCGGCATCGGCCGCGCCTGCGCGCTGCGGCTCGCGGCCGCCGGGGCCGAGGTCAGAGCCGTCGACCGGGACGCCGCCGGCCTGGAGGCGCTGACGGAGCGGGCCCGTGACCTGCCGGGCGCCGTCGAGCCGCAGGTCCTCGACCTCACCGATCTCGACGCCGCCGAACTCGCCGCCGCGGGCACCGACGTCCTGGTCAACAACGCCGGGCTGCAGCTGGTGCGGCCCATCGAGGAGTTCCCGCCAGACGTCTTCCACACGGTGCTCACCGTGATGCTGGAGGCACCGTTCCGGCTCGTCCGCGGCGCCCTGCCCCACATGTACGGACAGGGCTGGGGCCGCATCGTCAACGTGTCGTCCGTGCACGGTCTGCGCGCCTCGGCCTACAAGTCGGCCTACGTGGCCGCGAAACACGGGCTGGAGGGCCTGTCCAAGACCGTCGCCCTGGAAGGCGCGCCCCACGGTGTCACCTCCAACTGTGTGAACCCCGCCTATGTGCGCACCCCCCTGGTCGAGAAGCAGCTCGCCGACCAGGCCCGGGCCCACGGCATCCCCGAGGAGCGCGTCCTGTCCGAGGTGCTGCTGCAGGACAGCGCCGTCAAGCGGCTCATCGAACCGGAGGAGGTCGCCGAGGCCGTGGCGTACCTGTGCAGCCCGCAGGCGTCCTTCGTCACCGGCGTCTCGCTCGTGCTCGACGGCGGCTGGACCGCACATTGACCGCGCCGGTGTCCGAGGGCGGCCGGGTTGTCCACAGGGCTGACGGGACGGCCGTGCGATACGGAATCCTGTGACCATGCCTCGCGACCACGTGCAGTCCGCCGAGCGCTCCGCCACCGGTGCCGGAGCGCCGGCCGGCCGTACCGCGGGGCCCGGCCCCGCGGCCGGGGACGCGCAGACGCCGTTCCTGGAGCTGCTGGCGAGAGGGGCGTCCGCCGACGCCTACGAGCAGCCGGTGCTGCTCGCCCGCGCCGAGGGACAGCCGGCCGAGCGGATCGCCGCACTCGAACACGCCAAGCTGCTCGCCCTGCGCGTGCGGTCCGAGCTGGAGGGGCGCCGCCGCCGGGAGGCCGAGCTGTCCGCCCTGTTCGAGACCGCGCACGACCTGGCCGGACTGCGCGACCTGGACGCCGTCCTGCGGGCCATCGTGCAGCGCGCCCGCTCGCTGCTCGGCACGGACGTCGCCTACCTCAGCCTGAACGACCCGGTCCGGGGCGACACCTACATGCGGGTCACCGAGGGCTCGGTCGCGGCCCGCTTCCAGCAGCTGCGCCTCGGCATGGGGGAGGGGCTCGGCGGCCTGGTCGCCCAGACCGCCCGGCCCTACGTCACCGACGACTACTTCGAGGACGACCGCTTCCAGCACACCCCGGCCATCGACGCGGGCGTGCGGGACGAGGGGCTGGTGGCCATCCTCGGCGTGCCCCTGATGCTCGGGCACCACGTCATCGGCGTGCTGTTCGCGGCCGACCGCCGCGCCCGTGTCTTCGAGCGGGAGCAGATCGCGCTCCTCGGTTCCTTCGCCGCCCTCGCCGCCGCCGCCATCGACACCGCCAACCTGCTGGCCGAGACACGCTCGGCCCTCGCCGGCCTGGAGCGGGCCAACGAGATCATCCAGGACCGCAGCGCGGTCATCGAGCGCGCCTCCGACGTCCACGACCGGCTCGCCGAACTCGTCCTGCGCGGCGGCGGGGTGCACGACGTGGCCGCCGCGGTCTCCCAGGTGCTGGGCGGCAGGGTCGAGTTCGCCGAGGCGGCCGCCGCACCGGCCCGCGCTCTGCAGGCGTCCTGTGCGCAGGGGCACGCGGTGGCGCACGAGGACGGCTGGATCGCCGCCGTCACCGCCGGCGGCGAACTGCTCGGCGCGCTCGTGCTGCACGGCCCCCCCGGGCTCGACCCCGTCGACCAGCGCACGCTGGAACGCGCCGCGATGGTCACCTCCCTGCTGCTGCTCGCCCGGCGCTCCGCCGCCGAGGCCGAACAGCGCGTCCGCGGCGAGCTGCTGGACGACCTGCTCGACGCCCGCGTCCGCGACCCGCGCCTGCTGCGCGACCGCGCCGCCCGGCTGCACGCCGACCTCGACGCCACCCATGTCGTCCTCGCGGCACGGCTGGAGGGCGCCGCCGACGCCGACCGGGAGGCGGACGCCCGCAGACGCCTGTGGGCCGCGGCCTCGCACCTCGCGGCGACCCGGCACGGCCTGGCCGCCGCACGCGACGGCGGAACCGTCCTGCTGCTGCCGCTCGCCCCCGGCGACACCGCCACCGACCTGGCCCGCCGCACCGCCCGGCAGCTGGCCGCCGCCGTCCACGAGCCGGTCACCGTCGGCGCCTCCGCTCCACTGGAGGACCTCACCGCCCGGCCCGACGCCGTGGCCGCCGCCTACGCGGAGGGCCGCCGCTGTCTCGACGCCCTGCGGCTGCTGGGCCGCCGCGGCGACGGCGCCGCCGCCGAGGACTTCGGCTTCCTGGGGCTGCTGCTGGCCGGGGAGCGGGACATCGCGGGCTTCGTCGACCGCACCATCGGCCGGGTCGTGGCCTACGACGAACGGCGCGGCACCGAGCTGCTGCGCACCCTGGACGCGTACTTCGCCTGCGGCATGAGCCCCGCCCGCACCAAGGACGTCCTGCACGTCCACGTCAACACGGTCGCCCAGCGCCTGGAACGCGTCGGCCGCCTCCTCGGCGACGACTGGCAGGCCCCCTCCCGCGCCCTGGAGATCCAGCTCGCCCTGCGGCTGCACCGGTTGTCGGCACCCGTACGGCGCTGACCCCCGTGCGCGGGCGCACGGGGGGCCGGGGCGGGCGGGGGAGTCAGACGGGGCGGGCGTCCGCCGACCGGTCCGCCGCCGGCCGCGCGCCGGCGTCGGGCGTGACGTCGGCCAGGTCCCGGTGGCGGGTCTCCTCGGCCGCCGCGACGGCGACGATCGTCAGCAGGGCTGCCGCGATGACGTACAGGGCGATCGGGGTGGAGCTGCCGTAGTCGGACAGCAGCGCGGTGGCGATCAGCGGCGCGGGCGCGCCCGCCGCGACGGAGGCGAACTGGGCACCGATGGAGGCACCGGAGTAGCGCATCCGGGTCGCGAACATCTCGGAGAAGAAGGCGGCCTGGGGCGCGTACATCGCGCCGTGCAGCACCAGCCCCACGGTCACGGCGAGGATCAGGCTGCCGAAACCGCCGGTGTCGACGAGCGCGAAGAACGGGAACATCCACAGCCCCACACCAACGGCGCCCAGCAGGTACACGGGACGGCGGCCGATCCGGTCCGACAGCGCGCCCCAGGCCGGGATCACCGCGAAGTGCACCGCCGAGGCGATCAGCACCGCGTTGAGCGCGGTCTGCTTGGAGACGTCGGCCGAGGTGGTGGCGTAGACGAGGACGAACGCGGTGATCACGTAGTAGCTGATGTTCTCCGCCATGCGCGCACCCATGGCGACCAGCACGTCGCGCCAGTGGTGGCGCAGGACGGAGACCAGCGGCAGCCGTTCGGCGTCCGCCTTGCGGGCCTGGGCCTGGGCGAGCGCCTGCTTGAACACGGGCGACTCGTCGACGGACAGGCGGATCCACAGACCGACGATCACCAGTACGCCGGAGAGCAGGAACGGGATCCGCCAGCCCCAGTCGGTGAACGCGGCGTCGGACAGCAGGGCGGTCAGCAGCGACAGCACCCCGGTCGCCAGCAGCTGGCCGGCGGGCGCGCCGGTCTGCGGCCAGGAGGCCCAGAACCCGCGCCGCCGCGGGTCGCCGTGCTCGGACACCAGCAGGACGGCACCGCCCCACTCGCCGCCGAGCGCGAAGCCCTGGACGAGCCGCAGCGCGGTCAGCAGCACCGGCGCGGCGGTCCCGACGGTGGCGTGCGTGGGCAGCAGCCCGATGGCGAACGTCGCCCCGCCCATCAGCAGCAGACTCAGCACCAGCAGTTTCTTGCGCCCGAGCCGGTCCCCGTAGTGCCCGAACACCAGCGCGCCCAGCGGCCGGGCCGCGAATCCGACGGCGTACGTCAGGAAGGACAGCAGGGTGCCCACCAGCGGGTCGGAGTCCGGGAAGAACAGCTTGTTGAAGACCAGGGCGGCGGCGGAGCCGTAGAGGAAGAAGTCGTACCACTCGATGGTGGTGCCGATGAGGCTGGCGGTGACGATGCGCTTGAGCGAGTTCGGCGTCGGTGGAGCGGCTGCGGGCGACGACATCGGCACCACTTCCTGGGGTGTGACGGGGACGTTTGCGTGTCGCCACACCGTAGGAATCCGCAGGTCAGGCGCACATGTGGCGGGGCAACATAGTTCGAGGGTCGGCTATGCGTGCGGCCACCATGCCAGCTCGTGGAAAAGCGGTTCAGGGGATCGATGGTGGCCGAAACGAGTGCCGTCCAGGACGCGTAGTTCAGGGTGATTTGACGGTGCGGTGCTGACTCCCGTGCTGGTTTGGTGCTGACTAAAAGCCCACGTCATCACCCGTCCTCACCTGTCCCGTGCTGACTTGGTGCTGACTGCACTCCGTTGAACTCGGGCAGCTGGGATTGATCGACTCAGAGGGCGGTTCGTGAGCCTTTGAGTGGTTCCGATGTCGTCTGATGGTGTGGGTGCGGGGCGGGATCTACCGGTCCGCAGCCGGTGGTCTGCTGGTGTGGCGGGGTGAGTGAACGCAAGCCGTACCCGAGCGACTTATCGGACGAGCAGTGGTCGTTGATCGAGCCGGTGATCGCCGCGTGGAAGGACCGGCACCGCTCGGTCAGCGGCCACCAGGGCGCCTACGACATGCGGGAGATCGTGAACGCGATCCTCCACCAGGGGCGGACCGGCTGCCAGTGGGCCTGTCTCCCGCACGACCTGCCGCAGAAGAGCGCGACCTCCTACTACTTCGCCGCCTGGCGGGACGACGGGACCGACCAGGTCATCCATGAACTCCTGCGATGCCGGGTCCGGGAGAGGGCCCGCCGATCAGAGGACCCGACCGTGGTGGTGCTGGACACGCAGAGTGTCCACGTGGCCGCCGGGGTCCCCGTCCCCACGACCGGCCTCGACCCGGCGAAACGGCTGGCTGGCCGCAAGCGGGGACTGGCCGTGGACGTGCTCTGGCTGGTCATCGCCGTCATCGTGCTGGCCGCGAACACCCACGACAACGCCGCGGGCACCGTCCTGCTGGACCAGGCCGCCGAGCACGCCAGCGGCACCGTCCGCAAAGCCTTTGTCGACCAGGGCTTCAAGAACCAGGTCGCCCTGCACGGCGCCGGCCTGGGCATCGACGTCGAGATCGTCGAGCGCAACCCGCAGGAGACGGGGTTCGTCCCGCAGCCGAAGCGGTGGAGGGTCGAGCAGACCTACGGGATCCTGATACTGCACCGGCGACTGGTCCGCGACTACGAGCACCGCCCGTCCTCCTCCGCCTCCCGCGTCTACTGGGCGATGACCCACGTCATGGCCCGTCGGCTCACCGGCGCGAACACCCCGACCTGGCGCGACCCGCAGGCAGTGGCCGCGTGAACATCCAGCCTCTGCTCGATGCGCTCAACCTCCAGGAAGATGCCGCCCAGGCCCTGGCCGACGAACTCCGCACACAGATCGGCGAACTGCAGGCCCGGCTGCGGAGGCCGAGACCCACCTCGAGCACCTCGCGATCACCCGGAAGACCGTCACCGCCCTCGCCGACCGGATGCCGCCCCAGACCGCCTCACCCGACCTGCCCGAGCATCCGGACCACCCCCGCATCCTCACCGTCTTCAACGAGGCCACCGGCCCGCTGAGGGCCCGCGACGTCTGCCGGGCTCTCGACCACGAACTGCTGCCGGAGAACATCGGGGGCACCCGCGCCAAGCTGAAACGCCTGGTCAAGCTCGGCATCCTCACCGAGATCGACACCGGCAGCTTCACCAGGCAGCAATAACCGACCAAGCCCCCGGCCAGCAGCCCTGCTGCAGCTGGCCGGAAAGAGACGTCAACTCAGGGAGTGTGCTCTCAGGTGAAGGCGATGGCTGCTCCGGTCGCGATCGAGAGTTTCGCAGCCTGGAGGAGTTGCAGGCAGACATAGGATTCGACACCGTAACGCTGCCATCCCTCGCTGGCCGGCTCTTCGGCATCGGTGGCCTCGAAGACCTCTTCGGAGTGCGGATCGAGGTCTTCTGGGAGACCAAGGGCTTCAGCGAGTCGACGGGTTTCCGCCAGCAGTCGCACCGAGGAACCGAGGTAGCCGCCCGGTGCCCTTCTGTCGACGATGACGTGGGTGAAGTCGACAGGGACGTAGTACCCCTCGCAGTCCGAATGATGGATCAGGTGGTCGAACGGTCCCGGGGTATCGCCTGGGAGAGCCTTGTAGACCTTGCTCAACAGCGGGTCGTCAGTCGCACGCTGGGCCTCATGCAAGGGATCGGGCAGGCGCCCACCCGCCGCAAGGTGGACGGCGAGACGACGAACGGCATGCAAGCCCGAGTAACCCCACATCTCGAACTCCGCGTCCTCCGCCTCAACCGGATCGGGCTCGGTCCACTGCCGCGCTCCCGCCCGCTCCAGTAGCTCGCCGATTGCAACGAAGTCAGCGCGGAGCATCTCGGTGTAGTCGTCCTCGGCATCGCTGAGCACACCGACGACCATGTTCAAACCCATGGCCCGATCTTGCCAGCACGACCACATCGTGCCCGGCCGCTTCGCCAAGAAGCAGTACTTCCCGGAGACCCCGCGGCCAGCAGCCCTGCCCCCAACCTCCTCCGGGAACGGACATCAGCCCACGAACCGCCCTCCAAGACGCAGTCGGCTGACTGCAGTGATCAAACCGGACAACCGAGGAACACTCCGGGGCTCCGCCTCATCGCGATGCGGCATACGGTCAGTTGCCAAGATCGTCTAAAGTCGGGCAGGCGACTATGGGCCAGAGGGACGGCATTGTTAACCTTTGCAAGTCGCCGCCTCCTGGCCGCTGCCGCGTTGGGGTGCGGCGTCGGTCGGTGTAACCACTCGGTTTGACAAGGGTGCAGCAAGGGGGGCCTGTGCGCTATCCGGCTGCGGCGCGGTTTCTGCGCACCGCAATTCCTGCCGTCATCCACTCCTACCAGACGGCGTTGCGGGCGGTCCGAAGTCCTTTGGTGATGGACAGGCAGGCGTGGCCGAAATGCCGCGATCAGGCGCAAGCGATCGTAGAGGACTGCATCACGACGCTGAACGGAGACCAGCCGCCGGAGCCGGTCGAAGTTTGGCGGTATTCGCGCCTCGTAGGCGCCGACCGCGCCGACCAGGGAATCGCGGTGGCCGAGTCGATTCGCGCGGTGGAAGTCCTGTGGAATGCCATGCAGCCGATCATCCGTACTGCAGTGCAGTACGAGGCGCCCGCGCGACGAGCGTCTGCGCTGCTGCTGATTAGTTCCGCCTTCCGCTACAGCTCCGGAAGCCGTCTCTACGCTGGGGCCGTCGGCTACGGGGAGGCCACCGCCCGGGCGTCCGACGGCGTCCTGAACGACGACGCCGAAGCGGGCGCCTCGGAGGTGGCGCCGGCGCACGCCGCGGCCTGCTCGGCGCTGTCCCGGCGTGAGAGGGAGGTGCTCGAGATGGTCGCGAAGGCGATGAGCAACAGTCAGATAGCCCGCCGGCTCGGCATAACGACGGCGACCGTGAAGCGGCATCTCAACAACATCTACGGAAAGCTGGACGCCGTCTCCCGTATCGACGCCGTCAACAAGGCCTTCGGACGCTACTGAACTCTTCTCATCCTGCGCTCAGGGGTGATGGTGGCCGGTGAGTGAAGTCATAACGGGACGAGGCTCCTGGCCGGTGTGCTGGTGATCTCACCCATCAGCACTTCACGCAGGATCCTCGCTGGTCCCGTATCGAGCCAATGCTCGACGTCCCGCAGGAGGTGGTCGAGCACATCTCCTGCCCGAGTAGTACGCCCGGTTCAACAAAAACCACGCTCGCCTGCGGGCACCGGGCGAGCGCGCCTTCGCCCGCCTCAAGCAATGGCGGATCCTGCGCAGAGCCCGGTGCAGCACCAATCGCATCGGCCGAACCGTTGCGACGGCCTGCTGGCCGGTGGAGAGGCTCTCCCATCGGCCGCGGTAAGGGAGACGGACCGCGCCGCCTGCGCCCTGGTAGCCCTTGTCTGCCCAGCAGGTGATGCCGACCGCGGCGAGTGCCTCGATGATGCCGTGCTCGCGCGCGGCCCGGACGTCGTGGATGGCGCCGGCCAAGGCTGGTGAAGCCCACATCAGACGCCCCTGCTGATCGGCTATGAGCTGCACGTTCATGCCGTGCTTCTTGTGCTTGCCTGAGTAGAAGGGGCGGTCGGCGACGATTCGGTCGATGGGCAGGAGTGTCCCGTCCAGGATCACGTACGCCTTCATCGACGCCGCTCGTGCGGCTTCGGTGAGGGTGGGGCGAGGGTGGCCAAGAGGTTGACGGCCTCGGTGATGTATCGGTAGGCGGTGGTGGTGCCGATCCCGAATCCGGCCGCGAGCCGGGCGTAGGGCTGCCCGTTGCGCAAGTGGGCGAAGGCAAGCAGAGCTTGTCGGCCTGCGTTCAGGCGGCGCCATCGGGTTCCGAGAGCGCGGCGGTGTTCCCTCAGACGGGCGGCGAGGAAGCCCAGGGCGGAGCTGGACACGTCGACGCCGGACGGGGAGACAAGCATGCGAAGCCTCTGGTGGAGACGGTTCTTTTGGTCGAAAACCCATCTACCAAGGGCTTCGCCTGTCTGTCAGCCCAACTGACCTGCTGTTACGGGAGGTTGGAAAAGGCTCACTGACACGCACCGGCACACGGGCAGCCGTCACGCAGGTCCGTGCAGCAACAGCGCGAGCATCATGGCGATGTTCGCCGCGTACTGGGTGCGCATGAACACGCGGTACGCGCTGCGGCGGGTTCTCTTGTCCCCGTCCGTGCCCCCGGCCGTACGGACGATCTGCGCCACCACGCAAACGGCTCCGATCGTCAGGGGAACCGTTCCGGCCAGCGTCAGCGGGGCCCAGGCCAGTGCCGCCAGAACGGCGCCCGCGCCGACGAGGAGGGCACCCGCCGCCGCGACCGCGCGGGCCCGGCCGGCGCCGTACCGCACGGCCATGGTGCGGCGCCCGCCGACGGCGTCCCCGTCGATGTCGCCGAGATCCTTGACGACCGCGCCCACCAAGGCCATCCAGGCGCTCATCACTGCGGCGAAGACCAGTCCGGCCGGGCCCAGTTCTCCTCCCACGGCAGCGGCACCTGACGCGAACGAGGTCCATCCGAGACCGAACACCACCACCGCGCAAGTGCTGCTCCAGCGCTTCGCGGGAAACGGCGGTGCCGAATAGAGCCAGCCCAGCAGCAGAAACAGCGCCACCCATACGGTGAGTCCGGGAACGAACAGCGACAGCAGTAGCGACCCCGCGGCCGCGACCGCGGTGAGCAACGCGGCCGTCCGCTCCGGCAGATCGCCCCGGGCGATCGGACGGGCGGACCCGTTGGCTCGGTCCTCCTTGACGTCCAGCACACCGTTGACGAGGTAGGCGGTCACCACGGCCAGCCACCATGCGAGGCCTCCGGCGGCCAACTTCGGCGCGTCCGCCAGATCCTGAGCGGAAAAGGCGGCGCCCACCGCGAACCGCATGAGGAACACGATCTGGACGACAGGCCGTGCCTCGACCAGGCCCAGACGCGCGTAGCGGAGCCCGCGGCAAAGCGAGACACGAGGCTGTGATGCAGTGGTGAGAACTCTGCCGGTGGTCATGGTCACGGCGCCAGGGTACGAGGATCGTATCGTCCCAGGCCGTGACTGCATCCAAGGGTGCATCCAGGCCCTCGTCTCCTGATCGCGATCACCTGCGCTGGTGGGCGGCAGGAACCGGGGGGTGGGACACCGCTTGCGGCAACCGGGGGTGTCCCACCGGCCGACCTCAGTAGACGCTGTTCATGGCTGCACGCACCTCGGCGAGCGTGGCGTCGGCAACCACCCGGGCCCGCTCGTTGCCCTCACGCAGCGTCTGGCGGAGGTAGCCGCGGTCCTCCGCGTACTCGGCCCGCAGGGCCCTGATCGGGGCCAGGTACTCGTTGACGGACTCGGTCACCGTCCTCTTCAGCGCGGCGGCCCCGGCGGAGCCGATCTCGGCGGCCACCTCCTCGGGGGACCGGTTCTGGCAGAGCGCCGCCAGCAGGAGGAGCGACGACACCTCCGGGCGGTTGGCCGGGTCGTAGGTGATGCGGCGCTCGGAGTCGGTCTTGGCCCCCTTAAGCAGACGGGCGGTCTCGTCGGCGTCGGCGGACAGCAGGATGGCATTGCCGCGGCTCTTGCTCATCTTGGTGCCGTCAGTGCCCAGCAGCAGCGGTGCACTCGACAGCAGGGCGTCGGGCTGGGGGAAGACGGGGGTGCCGTTGCCGTAGCGGTCGTTGAAGCGACGCGCGATGGTGCGGGTGATCTCCAGGTGAGGGAGCTGGTCCTGGCCGACCGGGACCAGATTGCCCTTGCAGAAGAGGATGTCGGCCGCCTGGTGGACGGGGTAGGTGAACATCAGGCCGCTGACGGCCGATTGGCGCGAGTGGGCGATCTCGTCCTTGACCGTGGGGTTGCGGTTCAGCTCGGAGACGGAGACGAGGCTGAGGAAGGGCAGCATCAACTGGTTGAGGGCGGGCACGGCGCTGTGCGTGAAGATCGTGCTGCGGGCCGGGTCCACCCCGACAGCGAGGTAGTCCAGTACCAGGTTCTCCACGTGCTCGGTCAGGTTGTCTGCTACGTCGCGGTCGGTCAGGACCTGGTAGTCCGCGATGATCACGAACATCTCCACGCCGAGGTTCTGCAGACGTACGCGGTTGTGCAGCGTGCCGAAGTAGTGGCCGAGGTGTAGGCGACCGGTGGGGCGGTCGCCCGTCAGCACCCGGAACTGTTTGGGGTGCTTGACGATCTGCTCCTCCAGTACCGCGCTGCGGGCCTGAACGGCGGACATGCCGAGCATGTCGCCGGAGGTGCCAGAGGTGGTGGCGTCGGGGGCGATGGTCTGGGGTGCGGCGTTCACGAGGTCTCCTTGGGGTCGATGCCGCCGTGAGGATGGCACGATCCCTGGTCCAGGAGACGCGGAAGGGCCGTCCATCCATTCGAACGGCCCTGTCATGCATCAGAGGCGGCCGCTCCTATGAGGAGCGCCACCAGCACAGAGATGACGAGAGATGCATGGGCACATCATAACGACAGGCCGGCCCTCGGTCAGCCGGAATGCGGGCCCGGTGCATCCTTGGTTGTAGTTCGGCTTGCTCGGTACTCCTGGTTGGCATCGTATGGGTCGACCGAGGAAATCGGAGGAGTCACAAGTGACAAGCTTTGAGAGCGCTCGGCGTGTGACTGCCGATCTACCGAGGACCGCCTGCTTCGAAAGCGAACCCCTCAGGCGTTTCATCGACAATGCCGTCCAGGAGTGTCGGAAGTGTCTGGACAGCCGTGACGCGGACGGGGTCCCCTCTCATCTCCCGCGTACCTCGGGACTGCTGTTCGGACGGTCGGACGGATCCGAGATAACGATCAGCGACATTCAATTCGTGCAGAACGTCCGCGACCGCGACGAGAGTGTGATGGCCGAGTTCGAGGAAATCATCGCCCCGCAGTTCGGCGAGGTGTACCGGAACCCGGGGCGAGGATTCTGGAGCGACGACAAGGGTGTCTTCCAGGCGATCCGGCGGCAGTCCGCGAAGGGACTGGACCTACTGGGATCCATTCACTCGCACCCGAACTGGCACGAGATCGGCCCACCGCACGAGCGGTTTCAGAAGCTCAGTGAAAATCCGACTCGGATGGATGAGTACCTCTTCCGTCAGTCATCCTGGCCGGTCAATGTGATCTGGTACATCCGTGCGATCGACGGCCTCCTGGAGCACCGGGCGGCGGGCTGGCGGCCCGGCCCTGAGCAATGCGAGAGGCTTGACATCCACATTCCTTCGGCCATTCGCGATGAATTCAGTTTCGCAGGCCTGCCCAAAGAGTAACGGCCCACCCAAGGAAAAATGGCGGTACCCAAGGAGTGATGGCGCATGTCTGACGTGGTCTCACAAACCGTTGGCAAGAGTCTCCCGGCACCGGTCGTCACCATCAAGCTTCCCGCGGCATTCCACGTGCTGACCGGCGGTCGGCGGCAGTTGCCCGCCGAAGGGGACACCGTCCGGGAGGTGCTCGCCGCTCTTGAACGAGTGTGTCCCGGTGCCCAGGAGCGGCTCATGGACCAGGAGGGGGCGGTGAAACGTTACGTCAACATCTATCGCAACGACAGCGACATTCGATGTCTCGACGGCCTCGAAACGAAAGTCGCGGACAATGACGTCATCTGGATAGTGCCAGCGGTGGCGGGCGGCAGCGAAACGGTACGAGTCCAGGAGGCGTGATGTCCGACATTCTTCCCTCGGAATTCTTCACCCATCCCGGACCGAATCCGCACGCGGTCACCGCGGAACTAAGGGCCCAGTGCCCGGTCCATCGCATCGACGTTCCCTCCGGCGCCGAGGCCTACGCGGTGCTCGGGAACAAGATCGTCGAGGAGGCGCTCGGTGACTCGCGCCTGTCCAAGCAGGTCGAGAACCTGCCCGCCCCGTACCGGGACAAGGCCGTGGCCAACAGCCTCCTCGTGGTCGGCAATCTGGGGTTCGCCGACCCGCCCAAGCACACCCGCCTCAAGAAGCCGATCAGCCGGGCCTTCCTGCCCAACGCAGTCGCCCGGCTCCGCCCCCGCATCCAGGACATCGTCGACGAACTCATCGACGCCTTCCCACAGTCCGATGACATCGACCTGCTGACCGCGTTCGCCCTGCCGCTTCCGCTCACCGTCATCTGCGAGTACCTCGGGATACCTGTCGAGGACAGGCCGCTGTTCCTGCACTGGAGTTACATCCTCAGCCAGGATCCGCTGCAGCACGCCGAGGCGGAACTCAAGGCGGCAGGCCAGGAGTTCACGGACTACTTCACCCGGCTGGTGGCCGAACGCCGCGGCGATCTGCGGGACGACCTGCTGAGCGAACTCATCAGGGCCCGGGACGCCGACGTGTACAGCGAGCAGGAGCTGCTGTCGTCGCTCCTTCTGCTCATCATCGCCGGCCACAAGACGGTGGCCAACATGGTCGCGAACGGAACACTGCTGCTGCTCCGCCACCCCGAGCAACTGGACATGCTCCGCGCGAACCCCGAGCTGATCCCCACGGCGATCGAGGAAATCCTGCGCTACGAGGGGTCGGCCGCCTGGGCCTCGCTGCGGGTCGCGGCGGAGGACATGCAGCTCGGGGGAGTGGACATACCCAAGGGAAGCTTCGTCCACCTATCCCTGTCCAGCGCGGGCCACGACCCCGAGGCGTACGACGACCCGGAACGCTTCGACATCACCCGCTCCCCGAATCGCCACCTCTCCTTCGGGCACGGTGTGCACTTCTGCATCGGCGCTCCCCTGGCCCGGCTCCAGGGCGAAATCGCCTTCTCCACGTTGCTACGCCGACTGCCGCGGTTCGAACTCGCAGTGCCCGAGGAGGAGGTCGTCTGGCTCGCCGACAGTTCGCTCAGCCGGGGCCTGGAGTCCCTTCCCATCCGAGTGCGGGAGCGGCTGCCCCGATGACGACGACACATGAACCGGGCGGCCCGAGCATCGCTGTGCTGGGCGCTGGCGGAGTGGGCGGGTATCTCGGCGGGCGGCTCGCCGCCGCCGGGTGCGATGTGCGGTTCCTGGCCCGCGGTGAGGCCCTCGCCGCGCTCAGGCGGGACGGGCTGCGCGTCACCAGCGGCAAGCACGAGTGGTCCGTGCCCCAGGTGCGTGCGTCGGACGACCCGAAGGACATCGGCGAGGTCGATTTCGTACTGCTCTGCGTCAAGACGCCGCAACTGTCGGCCGCCGTCGACGCCCTGCCCCCGATGCTCGGCGAGGACACCGCCGTGGTCACGGTACAGAACGGGGTGGAGGCCCCTGAGCAGGTCGCCGCCGGCATCGGCCGCGATCGGGTGCTCCCCGGCACCGTCAGGATCGTGGCCACGACGGCCGGTCCCGGCGAGATCAGGCACATGGGTCCCCCCGGTGCCCTGGGCTTCGCGGAGTGGGACGGCAGTGCGTCCCCCAGGGTGAAACGGCTGCGCGAGGCGCTGCGCGACGCCTCGGTGGCGGCTCCCGAGCCGAGTGACATCTGGGCCGACCTGTGGGCGAAGTTCCTACTGGTGGTGCCGATCGGCAGCCTTGGCGCCGCCACCGGCGGGGCAACCGTCGGCGAGCTGCGGTCGCGCGCCGGCATCCGAAAGATGCTCATCGCCGGAATGCGGGAGATGTACGAGACCGGCGTCGAGCTGGGCATCGCGCTCCCGGACGACGCCGTGGACACGGCGACCGCGCTTATGGACCGGCAGCCGCCCGACGTCACGTCCTCGCTGCAACGGGACATCCTCGCGGGCAGGCCGTCGGAACTCGAGGCTTGGACCGGCGCCGCGGTCCGCCTCGCCGGCCGGGCGGGCCGGGCCGCCCCGGTCCACGACATGCTGTACGAGCTGCTCGCCCTGCGCGTGTCACGGACGGCGAGGACTGCGTGAAACCGACCGACCGATGCCTCCGCGCAAGGGGTGTTCAGCGGTGAACGTGAGATTCGTGGAACGCGGCATGCTGCGGGACCTGACGGCCTACCGGAGCACCGAGCCCTCTAGCGCCGGAAAGAACGCGGCCATCGCCTACGACCTGTCCAGCAACGAACTGGCCCTTCCCCCGCTGCCCACCGTGCTACCCGTCATCGAGGAGGGCTTCGCACGGCTCGCCCGCTACCCTGACCCGGCCGCACGCGCCCTGACCGGGGAGATCGCCGCCCATATATGCGTCTCCGCGGACGAGGTGGCCGTCGGCCCCGGGAGCGCGGGCGTGCTCCAGCAGATCCTCCTCGCCCTGTGCGGCGAGGGCGACGAAGTCCTCTACGCATGGCCCGGATTCGATGCCTATCCGCTGCTGGTCGCCATGTGCGGCGCCACCGGCGTCCGCCTGCCGCTGACCGCGTCCGGCGGCCACGATCTCGACGCATTCCGCGACCGCGTGAGCACGCGAACCAGGGTGGTAATCCTCTGCTCCCCACACAACCCCACGGGAACCGTCATCGATCGCGAGCAACTGCACGGTTTCCTGGATGCGCTGCCGGATCACGTGGTCGCGGTCCTCGACGAGGCATATGTGGAGTTCGAACGGGGCGGCGACCCGCCAGGCCTGCCGGAGGTGTTGCGCAACCACGGCAACACGGTGATGCTGCGGACCTTCTCCAAGGCCTACGGGCTGGCCGGGCTGCGGGTGGGCTACGCGGTCGGACCGCGCCAGGTCATGGCCACCGTCCGCAAGACGGCACTGCCGTTCGGCGTGACGCACATGGCCGAACAAGCGGCCATCCGGTCCCTGCGCAGCGAGGCTGAACTACGCGGGCGGCTGGCCGCGGTGGCTGCGGCACGGGAAGAACTGACCCTCGGCCTCAGGGAACTTGGACTGCCCGTCCTGCCCTCCCAAGCCAACTTTGTCTGGCTCCCTCTCACCTCGGCCACCGAGCCCTTCGCCCGGGCTGCGGCCACGGCAGGGGTCAAGGTCCGCGCCTGTCCGGAGCACGGAGTGCGGATCTCAGTGGGCGAGGCCGAGGCACACAAGGTACTGATCACGGCACTCGGTCGGACGGACCGCACGCAGTGGTCCTGAGACGCGCGGTCCGCACACACCCGTCCGCCGCTCGGCCGCTGCCCGTGCCCGTCCTCCGTCATCGTCACCGACTCCTGGGTAGGCATCTGTGAAACTCCTGTTGATCGCCATGCCGTGGCAAGGGCTCGACACCCCGTCCAGCGCACTGGGCATTCTGGGGCAGTGTGTCCGTAAGAACGCCGCCGACTGGGCCGTCGACGAGCTGTACGTCAACCTCCGATGGGCCGAACACCTGATGCGGGAGAGTAACGGCTCCATCACAACGGCGGATTACGGCAACGTCGCGGATCAGGTCTTTCACGGCGTGGGCGACTGGGTGTTCACGCCGGCGCTGTACGACGTCGACAGCTATCAAGTCGATGAGTACTCGGATTTCCTCGAGCAGCGGGGCATGGACCCGACGCTTCCCGTCGCGATGCAGAAGCACGCCCGGGAGTTCATCCGGAATATGGCGGCCGAGATCGCCGCCGATCCACCCGACGTGGTCGGGTTCACGAGCACCTTCATGCAGAACGTGCCGTCTCTCGCAATGGCCCGGGAGCTGAAGAAACTCGTGCCGGGCATCCTCACGGTGCTCGGCGGCAGCAACTGCGACGGAGTCCAAGGTCCTGCCCTGCATCGGAATTTCGAGCAACTCGATTTCGTGGTGAGCGGTGAGGGCGAGCGGGCACTGCCCGCGTTGCTGAACTGCATCGCCAAGGGTGAGTCTCCCGCCTGCGTTCCGGGGCTCAGCTGGAAGGGGGGCGGCGGGCAGACGGTGGTGAATCCGCAGGCCAAGGCGGCACTGCCGTTCGCCATGGTGCCCGCACCCGATTACGACAGCTACTTCCGGGCACTCGAAACGTCACCCGTCCGGCATCACGTCCGTCCGATGCTGGTGCTGGAGACCTCCCGCGGCTGCTGGTGGGGAGAAGCCCATCAGTGCACGTTCTGCGGCCTGAACGGATCGAACATCGATTTTCGGAGCAAAGCCCCTGAGCGCATCGCCCAGGAAGTCAGGGATCTCGCCGCTCGTTACCAGGTTCTCGATCTGGTCATGGTGGACAACATTCTCGACATGAAGTATCTCAATACGGCCATGCCTGAGATAGCTGCCCTCGACTGCGATCTGAGAATCCACTACGAAATCAAGTCCAACATGAACCGGACGCAATTGCGTAAACTGAAAGAGGCGAACGTCCTGTTCGTGCAACCCGGTATCGAAAGTCTGAGCAGCCATGTGCTGCGCCTTATGGACAAGGGCGTCAGCGCCGCGCACAATGTGCGGATGCTGCGTGACGGGCAGGATCTCGGTCTCAACGTGACATGGAGCATCCTCTACGGTTTCCCCGGTGAGACCGAGGACGACTACCGCAGGCTGCTCAAGAAAATGGCTGCGCTCGAACATCTGGAGCCGCCGAGCGGGGCTTGGCGCATAGCGCTTGAGCGGTTCAGTCCGTACTTCGAGGATCCCACCCAGGGGTTTATGTTCCGCCGTCCGTCAGAGATATACGACTTCATCTACCAGGTTCCACGGGATCAGCTGTACGACATGGTTTTCTTCTTCGACACCAGCGTCCAGGGAATCTCGGGTCCCATCGAGGACGAGATGAAGCAGGCATGCGAGGAATGGGCCAAGGCATATCCGCAGAGCACCCTCTCCTATTGGACCGACGACCGAGGCCGGGTCGTCATCGAAGATCGCCGTGCCAGCTGGCCGGAGGAAATGATCGAGCTGGACGACCTCCAGAGCAATGCGTACCTCGGCATGTTCCAGGTGGCTGGCCGGGAGGGCATACGCCGACGGCTCGCCGAAGGCGGACACGCCGTCGGGGAGGGGGACATCGAGGAGATGCTCCACTACTTCGTCGACCGGGGCCTGGCCTTCGAGGACGAGGGACGCTACGTGAGCGTCGCACTCGAGGTCGACCCGTACCGACGCAAGCTGATCAACGGCAAGGAGGTCGCGGCGTCGTGATGAGCGCGATGATGGACATCGGTGAACTCAGGGCGCGGGCTTCCGGCGAGGGCGGCGCCTCGCCCGATGGCCGGCCCGCGACCGCGACGCTCATCCTCGGCACCGGCGGGGCCGAGCTCCCGGCTGCCACCGAGCTGGCGGCGCTGCTGCTCCGGGTGCCCGTCGCCGGGGTGCGGCTGACGGAGCCTGCGGACTTCTCGGCCCTCCCCGGCCACGTGATCGTGCGGATCATCGCGCTGATTCGCGAGTGCTCCTCGGTCGGCGCCCGGGTCACCTGGTCACTGACGCTGGGCCCGGAACAGCTCGACCTGATCCCGCGGCTCGACCACCTGCCCGCACCCAACCGGATTACCGTACGGGAGGAGGGGACCATCCCCGTCGACCGGTGGCGGTCCTCCCGCCGGTTCGGCCTCCTCTACTTCCGCAAGGGGCCGGCGTTCCTGTCCGTCGTCGACCAGCGCCCCGAATTCGGCAGCCGGATCCTCGTGGACGACCCCGTCCTGATGGATGTCTTCCGTCGAGGCCTGGAAGGATGCACATGGGCCGGGCTGACCCGGGACCCGCGATGCGCCACCGCCGCGCGGGACCTGGTGGGCAGGGGCCTGCTCCTGCGCATCGGGGAGCACTGCGTGACCCTTCCGGTGCACATGCGCTCATGGCCCTTGGGGGTGGCACTACTGGGCGGAACCTTGGCCTCGGCGGGGAAGAGATCGGACGATGGTACGGAGTAGTCGAGGGGTTGCCGGGGATGGGGTTCCTGTCGTAAGGGGTGTGGGGCTCGTACTCCTCGGCCTACCGTCACCAGTCCCCGTGCTCCTCCACCACGGTGGCGAGCAGTGCGTCGGCCCGGTGCCGGTCCTCGCTCCGGGTGCACAGCACCTGGTGGACCTCCTGGAGCCGGGCCGGGCCGGGGCGGCCGGGTCGCGGTCCTCCACCGCGTGGATCATCGGCGCGGCGATCAGGTCCGGGCACCCGGTGAGCGGCCGGCGGGTGGCAGGGGGCACGCCGGCGGGGTCTCAACTCCGGCCGGCGGGGGCGGAGCCGAAGGGGCCGTCCGTGCCGAAGGCGAGGGGGAGGAAGCGCTCGGCCATGCGCGCGTAGCCCTCGGCGCTGGGGTGCAGCCCGTCGGGGAGGTCGTCCACGTCGTCCTCGCCGAAGAGGGAGAGCCCGTCGATGACGTGCAGGTGGCGGTCGCCCTCCTCGCGGCGGACGCCGACGTGCTCGTGGAGCAGTTCGCGGATGCGGCTCAGGGTGAGCGCGCCGGGGGCGAGGTCGTCGGGCCGGTCGACGGTGCGGGTCCGCAGGTCCGGTCCGGGGAACGTGGGGCCCGGGTGCCGCTCGGCGGCGGGGCAGACGATCGGTGTGATCACCGCGATCGGCGTCTCGGGGTGCCCTTCGCGCACGGTGTCGAGAAAGCCGTGGAAGGCCGGTACGAACGCGCGTTCGCGCATGGTGTCGGCATTGAGGACGTTGATGCCCAGCTCCAGGCTGATCGCCGTGGCGGGGAGGTCCCGGACGGCACGGGCCATGAACGGGTCGAGGTGGCACTGGCCGCCGATGGCGAGGTTGACCAGCGAGCGGCCCGCGGCCCGGGCCACGATGGCCGGCCACGTCCCGGTGGGACGGTCGGCCTCGGCGCACTGGCTGATCGAGCTGCCGTGGTGCACCCACAGCGGCCCGCCGGCCGGCGCCCGCCGCAGCCTCGCCCCGTCGGGAACGCGCACGTCGAGCAGCTTCATGGCGGCGGCGGAGGGGAACCAGATCTCGATACGGCGTTCCTCGCCGGCCGCGCCCGGCTCGAACCGCACGGTGGCCGTGCCGCCGGGGCGAACGTCCCTGTCCGCCGTGTTCAGGTCCCAGAACAGGAGCGTCTCCGTCGCCGTCGTCACGGGCTCGCGCGGCACCCCGTCCACCACGAGGTCGAACACGCTCCCGGGGGAGGCCATGCCGGGGGGCAGCGCCCTGGTGAGTTCGACGTCCAGTTCCACCGCCCCGGCGTCGGTGAGGGCCTCCAGACGCACCCCCGACGGCATGGCGCTGGACAGGTCGAAGACGGGGTCGCCCAACCGTTCGCGGCCCCGGCGCGGCGAGCGGTGGAAGGTGACCCCGGCCGGGTCGGCGGCCACATCGACCGCGCCCACGACGCAGTCCAGGGCGGTCTCGAACACGGAACGCATCGATTTCCCTTCGCAGGTGCCTCCTTGAGGGATGTCCCGGAGCCGGCGTATCACGCCGGGCCGCCGGAAACGGGCCGCCGGAAACGACTGCCGGTAGCGGACCGACGGGAGCGGGTTCCCCCTCCCGCGGGCGGACGCCCATGCCACCGCCGGGGCGACGGCCGTGGCGGCACCCCGGCTCCCGTTCCGCCGGCCGCTCCTGGTCCCGGGCACCGCCAGGACCGGCCGTCCGGAGGAGAACCTCGCAGCGGAACGCCTCCGGCTGACTCCCGCCCACCGCACGTGCCTCGACCGTCTGTCCTCGCAGGCGTGGAGCACACCGTCGGCACCCGCGGCATCACGCACGGTCGTGACGGAACTCCACGAGACGTCCTGGCGGGCCGACATTCCGGGGAGAGCCCGCGAAGAAGGCATGAAGACCGGCAGTGTCGCCGTGTGCCGACGCGGGCGCGGGCCATAAGCGGACCAGGCGAGCACGAGGACGAACGGCGCCCCGGGAGTGACACCCATGTCCCGGGGAGACGGCCGGGCGCCGTGGGGGAACGGCGACGACGGGAGCGACCATGACCGGTGCGATGGCGGGAGGAGAGGGCAGGGGGGACCCCTCGGTGCCGTCGATACGGGCGAGGGCGGCCTTCGAGGGCGAAACGGAGTCGATCGCCGAGGCCAGACGGTTCGCCGCCGACTTCCTGACCCGGCTTCGGGAGCGGGGCGCCGCCGTCTCGCCGGGGGCCGCGGGATCCGTGCAGCTCGTCGTCAGCGAACTGGTGACGAACGCGATGAAGTACGCCCCGGGGCCGTGCCTGCTGGACCTGGAACTCGTCGGCGACCGCCTGGAGATCACCGTGTGGGACAGCAGTCCGGAGCTGCCCGTCGTGGCGCCTCCCGAGCCGGGCCGGGTGGGCGGTCACGGACTGGAGATCGTTGCGGCACTGACCCTCGGCCTGGAGGTGCGGCGGACGCCGGTCGGCAAGTGCGTCACCGGCCGGGTCGCCGTCCTGGCGGCCGGGACGTGAGCCCTGTCGGCAGGCAGGGCTCCACCACCAGGCCGCGACGGGCCGGCCGGTCGTCCCGCCGGGCCGCGGCCCCGCCGACGGCTCGCCCCTCCCGCCGACGCCGAACGCGTCGACGGCGGGCCGCAGGAGGTGGGCGGCGCCGGGCCCGCGGCCCGGCCGGAACCGCATGCCCGCGGCCCTTCGGGGAACCCGGGGGCCGTGGCGAGAACACGACGTTACGCGGTGGCGGCATCCGGCCGCTGGTGGGACGAGGAGGACGGGCGCTGGCTCCCCGCCGGGGAGGTGCACGCCTGGGAACAGGGGATGAACCAGACCGTGTGCGGCTTGTCCCTGCACCGGTCGCGGCTGTCGCGCTTCGCGTCCGTCCAGTGGGCCGACATCCTGCCCGAATCGGGCGGCGCGGCCGACGCGGTCCGGCGGGTGTGCCCTCGCTGCGCCTCCGCCGTGGGGCGGCGCGACCCGGCCGGCCGTGGCTGGCAGCGGATCAATCCCCGGCCTTAGGGCCTGTCGTCGAACTCCCGCCTGCCCCGCGACGCCCTGCACGCCCTCTCGCCGCACCGGGCGCAGACCCGAATCCCGTATGCGGGACCGCGCCCGGCACGCCGGGAGCACGCACCCGACGCCGCGGGGCCCGCCCTCCGGGCGGACGACGGGAGTTCGACGACAGGCCCTAGGAACGGCCGGCGAACCGGTGGCCCGGGCGAGGCCCCCGGCGAGTGGCGGGAGCACGGGTGCTCCTGGGGCGGGTGGGACTGGTAGGACGCAGGTGTCCCCGGGGGCGGCAGGGGAACCCGCCCCGTCATGGACGCACTCCACCGCCCCGTCGTCGACCGCTCGCTGTCCCTGCTGGCCGAGGGGTACGCCTGGCTGCCCAACCGGATGAGGCGGAGCCCGGACCAAGTGGTGCGCACCCGCCTCATGGGCCGGCCCGCGATGGCCGTGCGGGGACCGGAGGCGGTGCGGTTCTTCTACGACGAGCGGCACGTACGCCGCCACGGCGCCGTCCCCGGGCCGGTGCAGAGCACCCTGTTCGGCCACGGGGCCGTCCACACCCTCGACGGGGACGCCCACCGCGCGCGCAAGGCCCTGTTCCTGCCCCTGCTGCACGTCGACCGGATCGCCGGTGTCGTCGAGCACGTCACCGCCGCGTGGGACGAGGCGGTCTCCTCCTGGACCGGGCGTCCGCGGGTCGTGCTGTTCGACGAGGCGGGCGTGGTGCTCACCCGCGGGATCTGCCGCTGGGCCGGGATCCCCCTGGACGACGAGGAGGCGGAGCCGATGGCCCGCGACCTGGTCGCCATGGTCGACGGGTTCGCCACCCCCGGGCCGCGCCACCTGCGCGCCCGGCGCGCCCGCGCCCGGCAGGAGGCACGGCTGGCCCGACTGGTGGAGGACGTCCGGTCCGGATCGGTCGCCCCGCCCCCCGGCTCGGTCCTCGACCAGGTGTCCCGGCACCCCCACGCGACCGGTGAGCCGCTGGAGCCGAGGACGGCCGCGGTGGAACTGCTCAACGTGATCCGCCCCACCGTCGCCGTCTGCTGGTTCGTCGCCTTCGCGGCGCACGCGCTGCACCGGTGGCCGGAGAACCGGGAGCGGCTGCGGGCGGGCGAGACCGCGTACGCCGCGGCGTTCACGCACGAGGTCCGCCGTTTCTATCCGTTCGCGCCCTTCCTGGGCGGCCGGGCCGTCACGGACCTGTCCTGGCGCGGCGAGCACGTCCCGGCCGGCGGGCTCGTGCTCCTGGACGTCTACGGACAGAACCACGACGAGAAGCTGTGGGGCGATCCGTACGCCTTCCGCCCGCAGCGGTTCCTGGAGCGTCCGGTCGAGCGCGACGAGCTGATCCCGCAGGGCGGCGGCGATCCGCGGGCCGGGCACCGCTGCCCCGGCGAGGGCGTCACCGTCGGGCTGCTGGAGGCCCTCGCGACACGCCTGGCCCGCCTGGAATACACCGTCCCGGAGCAGGACCTGACGATCTCGCTGCGCCGCATCCCGGCGCGGCCGCGCAGCGGCTTCACCGTCACCGAGGTCCGCCCGCCCGCGCTCTGACGCCGAGGAGCGGACGGGACCCGACGGCATCGGGCGCGGATCCACCGACGTGCCGGCTCCCTCTCGGCTCTCCCGGCTCCCCCTCGGCTCTCTCGGCTTCCTCTCGACGAGCGCCTCCCCGGGGCCCGGCGCAGCGCCTCGGGCGGTTGCCGAGCCGGCTTCCCCGCCGAAGCCCGCCCGCAGGCGGCCCGCGCACCTGTGCACCGGCGTGCCGGACGGGGCCGTTCCGCGGGCGCGTGATCCGGCCCGTCCGCCCGCGCGACGGGCCGGACACCCGGGCCGCACCGGGTCCGCGGGCCTTCCCCCGGCAGCCCTCCGCGGCGAGCATGGTGTGATCGAGTACCGCCGCGGCGGCGCGCCCCGCACGGGTGTCCGTCCGTGCGGGCGCCCGGGGCGCGCCGCCCACGCCCCTGGAGGTCGCCGCATGACCGAACGCCCCGCGGACCTGCCGCTGTCCGGCATCACCGTCGTCAGTGTCGAGCAGGCGGTGGCCGCGCCCTTCGCCACCCGCCAGCTGGCCGACCTCGGGGCCCGGGTGATCAAGGTGGAACGGCCCGGGGGCGGCGACTTCGCCCGCCGGTACGACACCACGGTGCACGGCGAGTCGAGCTACTTCGTGTGGCTCAACCGGTCCAAGGAGTCCCTGACACTCGACCTCAAGTCCCGCCGGGGGCGGCACATCCTGGAGCGGCTGCTCGCGGGCGCCGACGTGTTCGTGCAGAACCTGGCGCCGGGCGCGGCCGCCCGGATGGGCCTGGGGGCGGACGCCCTGCGCGAGCGCTTCCCGTCCCTGATGCCGTGTTCCGTCACCGGGTACGGGTCCAGCGGGCCGTGGGCCGGACGCAAGGCGTACGACCTGCTGGTGCAGTGCCAGACCGGCCTGGTCTCGCTGACCGGCGACGAGCACGGCTGCGCACGGACCGGCATCTCGGTCGCCGACATCGCCGCCGGCATGTACGCCTGCTCCGGCGTCCTCACCGCGCTGTTCGTCCGGGCGACCACGGGCGTCGTACGGGCCGTGGAGCTGTCGCTGTTCGAGGCGCTGGCCGAGTGGATGAGCCAGCCCGCCCACTACACCCGCTACGGCGGCACCCAGCCCCCGCGGATCGGCACCCGGCACGCCACCATCGCCCCGTACGGCGCCTTCACCGCGGCCGACGGCAAGGACGTGCTGTTCTCCGTGCAGAACGAACGCGAGTGGGCCGCCCTGTGCGAGCGGTTCCTGCGGCGCCCCGGCCTCGTCGACGACCCGCGCTTCGCCACCGGCGAGGACCGCGTGGCCCACCGGCGGGAGCTCGATGCGATCGTCGCCGCCCGGTTCGGCGAGCTGGACAGCGGCGAGGTGGTGAAGCTGCTGGACGAGGCGGGCATCGCCAACGCCGGGATCAACGACGTGGCGGACTTCCTCGCCCACCCCGTGCTCCGCGAACGCAACCGCTGGCGGGACGTGCCGATCCCCGGGGGATCCGTGGTCTCCTCGCTCCTGCCGCCCGTCGACCTGGCCGGCACCACCGCGCGCATGGACCCCGTCCCCGCCGTCGGGGAGCACACCGACGACATCCTGGCCGAGCTCGGGTACGACGCGGCCGGGATCGCCGGGCTGCGGGCCGACCACGTCGTGTGACGGCCCGGCGGTGACGCCGTGACCGGGTCGGCGCGGCCCCGTCCGCGCCCTCGGCCGGCAGCCGGTCCACGGCCTCGTCCCACACGACTGCCCCTTCGCGCGGATCACGCGGTGGCGTGCCGGGTATGCACCGGTGGAACGGCACTCGCCCAGGGCCGCCGGGCCGCTCCTGACGCCCGGGACCCTCCGCCCAGCCTCCGCCCGACGCTCCCGGACAGGCAGGTCGACCATGACGGACCCTCTCGACGGCCCGCCCGCGGCCCGGCGGCTCCGGGTGGAGACGCACGGTCTGGACGTGATCGGGGACGCCGAGCGCAAGGGCACCCCGCGCACCCTGTTCTGGCCGTGGTTCGGGGCCAACGTCTCCGTCCTCGGCCTGAGCTACGGCGCGTTCGTCCTCGGCTTCGGGATCTCCTTCCCGCAGGCGCTGACCGCCGGAGTGCTCGGCATCGTCTTCTCGTTCCTGCTCTGCGGCCTCGTCGCGGTGGCGGGCAAGCGCGGCTCCGCGCCGACGATGGTGCTCGGCCGCGCCGCGTACGGGGTGCGCGGCAACCGCCTGCCGTCGGTGGTCTCCTGGATGCTGACCGTCGGCTGGGAGACCGTGCTGTGCGCCCTGGCCACCCTGGCCACCGCCACCGTCTTCGGGCGCCTCGGCTGGGGCGGCGGCACGGGGACCAAGGTGGTGGCCCTGGTCCTGGTCAGCGGGCTGACCGTCGTCGTCGGCGTGACGGGTTTCGACCTGATCATGCGGCTGCAGACCGTGATCACCGTGGTGACGGGCGTGCTCACGGCCGCCTACGTCGCGCTCGTCGCCGACCGCGTCCACTGGAGCGCCGTGAGCGCGATCCCCGGGGGCTCCGCCCAGGAGTTCATCGGCGCGCTGGTGTTCATGATGACCGGCTTCGGCCTCGGCTGGGTCAACGCCGCCGCCGACTACTCCCGCTACCTGCCGCGCACCTCCTCGTCCCGGGGCGTGGTCGGCTGGACGGCTCTCGGCGCCTCCCTCGCCCCGTTGCTCCTGCTGGTCCTCGGGCTGCTGCTGGCCGGTTCCTCCGACGCGCTCGGCACGGCCGTCGCCGCCGACCCGATCGGCGCGCTGACGACGATCCTGCCCACCTGGTTCCTGGTGCCGTTCGCCGTGGTCGCGGTGCTCGGCCTGGTCGGCGGCGCGGTCCTCGACATCTACTCCTCGGGCCTGGCCCTGCTCTCCGCGGGCCTGCGCGTCCCGCGCCCGCTGGCCGCCCTCGTCGACGGACTCCTGATGATCGCGGGCTCGGTGTACATCGTGTTCTTCGCCGACGACTTCCTCGGCCCGTTCACGGGCTTCCTGACCACCCTCGGCGTGCCCGTCGCCGCCTGGTGCGGCGTCTTCCTCGCCGACCTGGCCCTGCGCCGCCGCGCCTACGACGAGGCCGACCTGTACCGCCCGCGCGGCCGCTACGGCGACGTACCGCCCGTCCCGCTCCTGCTGACCCTCGCCGCCACCGCCGTCGGCTGGGGCCTGGTCACCAACCCGGCCGCGGGCGGGCTGGACTGGCAGGGCTATCTGCTCGGCCCGCTGGGCCTCGGCGGCCGGTCCGGCTCCTGGGCGTACGCCAACCTCGGCGTGCTGGCCGCCCTCGTCCTCGGCTTCCTCGGCGCCCTGGCGCTGCGGCGCGGCCGCGTCCGGTGGCAGGAGGAACAGGCACCGAGCGCCGCGGACGGGGAGCCGGCGAGCCCCTGAACGACGTCCCGGGCAGCCACGGACTCACCGGCGGTCCCGACGCCGCCACCGGACGGCTCACCGCCACCCGCCGTGCGGTGCGTCCCCGCCGGCCCCGGCGGGGCCCTGGCCGCACCGGCGCGGAGGCGCTCGCCGTCGCCGGGGCGTGCCGGCGCGGACGAGACGGGCCATTCCGCCCGGCACGGTCGTCACGGCCCGGCGTCGGCGCGTGCGGGCGCGGACGACGGCTTCCCCGCCGAGGCACCGGAGGTGAGGGACCCGGACCGGCCGCTCCTCCGGGTGACGGCCGTCGCCGCGGTACTCCGGCATGGGGCCGAAAAGCCCCGGCAGGCCCCGCGGTGACGGGTGCGCGCAGGCCCGTCCCGGCCGGGCCTCCCGGCGGGGCGGGACGGCCGCGACCGCCCCGGTCCGCCCCCCGGCTCCTCCACCCGTGTCCGACGATCCCTCGAACCTCATCGGTCCCGCAGGATTGCGCTACGGCCGATCGGGTACGCGAGGCGGAACGCGCCCGGCCCGATCATCTCCCGGGCGGGCCGCACGACCACCGCTACCAGGGGATCTGCCATGGAGACACCCGCCGACAACCACGGCCCCACGCCCGCCCAGCATGCTCTGGACGTGCTCGCCGGGAACACCGAGGACACGGCGGCGCTGGACGCGCTGGCCAACAGCGACGTCCTCGTCCCGGTGCCCGACGACGCGAACGAGGAGGACGCGGACGACCCCGCCCTGGTGGCGCTGCCGGTCCTGGAACAGCCGGACGGCGAGACGGTGGTGCCCGTGTTCACCTCGGAACGGGAGATGACCGGCCTGCTGCCGTTCGTCTCCCGCTACCGCCTCGTGCCGCTCGGCGCCCTCGCCGCGCAGTGGCCCGCCGACGACCTGTCGCTCAGCATCGACGGCAGCTCCGAGCACCGTCTGACGCTCACCTCGGAGGGGGTACGCACCCTGCTGGCACGTCCGCAGTACTGACGTCCCCCTCGCCCAGCGTGCGGGCCAGCGCGGCGCGCTGCAGCGGCAGCACCCGGGCGTGCAGGTCGCGGCCCTTCTGGGTGAGGGCGACGAAGACGCCGCGCCGGTCCTCGGCGCAGACGGACCGGGTGACCAGGCCCTCCTTCTCCAGCCGGGCGATGAGGCGGGACAGCGCGCTCTGACTGAGGTGGACCCGGCCTACCAGGTTCTGCACCCGGCACTGGTCGGCCTCCTCGGGCGCCGCGCCGGCGAGGATGTCCAGCACCTCGAAGTCGGAGGCGCCCAGGCCGTGCGGATGCAGCGCGCGGTCGATCTCGCACAGGGTGCGCGCGTGCACCGAGAGGATGTCCCGCCACCGTTCCTCGAGCCGCGCACCGGCCGTCTCAGCTGCCATACGGGAACGGTAACACCGGTGCGACCATTCGATGAATGTGCAACTACTGCTGGACGGCGGCCGGCCGGCGGACCGGGCGGGCGGCTCCTGCGCGAGCCCGGCGGGCAGGCGCCGGCCCGGTGCCCGTGGCCGGGCGGACCCGGCGGACGGACGACGTGACGAGCACCGCGGAGGCCGTCCCCGACGGCCGCGGCCTCGGCGTCGTCCCCGGGAGACGGCTGGGCCGCCGTTCCCGGCAACGACCGGGCCCCGTCCGCCGCCTCCTTCGGCAACGGCCTGGAGAACCGGGCCCCGTCCGGCTGCGGCGACCGGGCGCTGTCGTCGATGGCGTGGTTCGGCCACCGTTGACGACAGCACCTTCGGGGTCCGGCCGCCGCCGTGCGACCGGACCTTCCCGTGTCATCCGGCACGGGGGCCGGACGGCCCTGCTCCACGAAGCCGTCCGCTACCGGTCAAGGGCCGCCGAGTCCCGGGCGGAACGGCATTCGCCGCGCCACAGTGGGAAAAGGCGGTACGAGGAGGCCCGGACGAAGGGGGACGAGATGCTGAGGGCTCCCGTCGGTGCGGCGCGTCTGGACATCCTGGACTGGCTGAAGGAACCGGGCCCGGCCGCGGACGGCGTCACCGCGGACGCGGTCGCCGCGCGGTTCGGCATGCCCCGCCCGGTCGCCGCCACCCACCTGCGGCTGCTCGCCGCCACCGGAACGCTGCGCGCCGGCACGGTCGCGGGCCGCACCCGCTACCGGCGCGACGAGGTGCGGATCGCCGAGGTCGCGCGCATGTTCGAGAAGGGCTGGTCGGGGGCGCAGCGGTCGCACGGCGAGGAAGAGGAACAGGCACCCGTGGCCGGCTCGTCCCATCCGTCCCGCTCCGGTACGCCGCGATCGGCGGCCCTGGCCCCGGCCCCGAGGGTGTCGTCGCCGATCCCCGCGGCCGGGGGCTGACCGGTGCGGCCGACGGCCGCACCCCCCCGCCGGGAAGGCCCGGCCGATCCGGACGCGACACGCGTCGCGGCGTCGGCCGGGACCGGCGGACGGCCGCTGGGTCTCGATCTCCCGTGCGAGGCCGCCGGCCATCCGGTCCCGGGCAGCACGGGGGAGCGGGGCGTGGCGGTGTGCGAACCGCCCGCCGTGAAACGACTCGTCGGGAAGCGGCCTGCCGTGAAGCGACCTGCCGCGAAGCGACCTGCCGGGAAGTGACCCGCCGCCGCCCGGGCGGTTACGCTGTCGACCGGTCGCGATCACCGCGCGGCGCGGCGGCGGGGCCCGCCGTACCCGAACCGCGGCACCGGCGCCGCCGAGGGTCCCTACGCGCGGCGCGCCCGGCGAGCCCGTGCCCGGTGAGCAGGAGACGTACGACATGACAGCCCCGCAGGCGGAAAGCCTCCGCATCCGGCCCCGCAGCCCTGGGCGGCGGCACGCCTGGCGCGACCAGGCACCCGTCGTCGCGGTGGTCGCACTCGGCGGGGGAGCGGGGGCCGCCGCCCGGTACGCGGCCGCGCTGGGGTGGCCCGCGGGAGCGGGCGGTTTCCCCTGGGCGACCTTCTGGGTCAACGCCGCCGGCTGTGCCGTGATCGGCGTGCTCATGGTGGTCGTCACCGAGATCCGGTCCGCGCACCGCCTGGTGCGCCCCTTCCTCGGCACGGGGGTCCTCGGCGGCTTCACCACCTTCTCGACGTACGCCGTCGACGTCCAGCAGCTCGTCGAGCACGGCCGGATCGGCACGGCACTGGCCTACCTCGCCGCGACCCCGCTCGCGGCGCTCACGGCGGTGTGGCTCGCGGCCACCGCGACCCGCCGCGCACGGGGGAGGAGGCAGCCGTGACGAGGCCGGCCGGCGGGAAGCCGGTACTCCCGGACGGCCGGGGGAGACTCACCCGCGGACCCCGCCTCCGCACGGCCGGGGCCGCCCCCGCCGGCCGGGACGAAACTGACCGGAAGGACGGGAAGCCGTGGTGAACTGGCTGCTGGTCGTCACGGGCGCCATGGTCGGCGCCCCGCTCCGGTACCTCACCGACCGCGCGGTGCGGTCCCGGCACGACTCGGTCCTCCCCTGGGGCACCTTCACCGTCAATGTCGTCGGCTGCTTGGTTTTCGGCGTGCTGACCGGCGCGGCGGTGGCGGGCGCCGCGGACTCCCGGCTCCGGCTGCTGCTCGGCACCGGACTGTGCGGGGCCCTGACGACGTACTCGACCTTCTCTTACGAGACGCTCCGGCTGGCCGAGACGGGTGCCCGCGGTCACGCGGCCCTCAACGTGGTGGCGAGCACGGCGGCCGGCCTGGGCGCGGCGTTCGCGGGCGTGGCGCTGGCCCGCGGGATCTGGGCCTAGACGTCCTGCCCGGGGAGGCCGGGGAGGGAGCGCCTGGACGTGGCGCCCTGTGAGCCCGGTTCCCGCCCGCGTGCGGCGGGGCGGTCGCTCCCCGGCCGTCCCCGGCCGCCCGAGCGGAACCGGATCCCGCGAGCGTCGTCCTCCTCACGAGTGGCCGCTCCCGGATGACTTCCTTCACGCGCCTCGGCGCCCGCCTTGACAGCCGTCGCACGCCCCCCGCAGGATCACCCCGTGAACCTGTCAGACAGCCAGACAGGTGGTGCGGGACCGCGGCGCGTCAGTGCGATGGAAGCGGTGCTCGCCCACCTCCGCGGCGCCATCGAACGCGGCGAGTACGCCATCGGCGCCAAACTGCCCTCCGAGGCGGAACTGTGCCGCACCCTGGAGGTCTCCCGGCCCGTGCTGCGCGAGGCGCTGCGGGCCCTGCAGACCATGGGGCTGACCGTCTCCAGGACGGGCAAGGGCACCTTCGTCGTCGCCAGTGCCGTGGAGGACCCCACCTTCGGCGACTACGCGGCCAGCGACCTGCTGGAGGTGCGCCGCCACGTCGAGATCCCGGTCGCCGGGTACGCCGCGCGGCGCCGCACCCCGGAGAACCTCGACCACCTGACCCGCCTGCTGGACCGCATGGAGCGGGAGACGGACACCACCGCGTGGGCCGCGATGGACACCCTCTTCCATCTCGCCGTGGCCGAGGCCGCCCAGAACCCGGTGTTCCGACGGGTCATCGAGGAGATCCGGGACGCGCTGGCCCGTCAGTCCGCCTTCCTCAACGAACTGGGCGGCCGGCGCGAGCAGTCCGACCGTGAGCACCGGGCGATCGTCGAGGCGCTGATCGACGGCTGCGCGCACGACGCGGAGGAGGCCATGGCCCACCACATCGACCGTGTCGCGACGACCCTCACCGACATCGTGCGCCCGGCACGCCCGGACACCCCCGTGGAAGGCGTGTCCGAGGCGTGAGCGACCGGTTCCCGACCGAGGGCGCCGGCGAACCGGCCGGTCACGTCGACGCCGCGGACGCGGGCCACCGCGGGGCCCCCGGGGCCCGGCACACCGGCATGAGCGCCCTCATCCGCCCCCCGTTCCCCCGGCGGAACGCCCGGAGGGACGGTCCGCTCCGTCCCGGCCGCCGGCTGCCGGGCTCCCCTCGGACCGGAATCGTGACGCCGGCGTTCCCCGCCTCCGTCCCGGTCCCCCCGCACGCCGACGGCGGCGCCGGACGCACCACCGTGCTGTGCCCGCCGCCGGTCGCCGCCGCGCCGGCCGCCGGATGGTTCGGCATCCGCGGCCGTGCGGCACGTCAGTCCACCACCGGAGCCGGCGCGTGACGGACGCGCCGGCCGACACCACCCAGGCAGTGATGTACAGCATCTCCCTCCCGGACGCACCCCCTGTCCGCGAACCCCTCCACGCCCCCGTCGCCCACCTCGTACGCGGCGGTGTGGTGGAGGGCGTCCACTACGGTTCCGTCGTCGTCCTCGGCCCCGGCGGAGACGTCCGGTTCCAGCTCGGCGACATCGAGGCCGCCTTCTATCCCCGCTCCGCGCTCAAGCCCGTCCAGGCCGTCGCCATGGTCCGGGCCGGACTCCCGCTCGACGGCGAACTGCTGGCGCTGGCCGCGGCCAGCCACTCCGGTGAGGAGCGCCACCTCTCCGGCGCCCGGCGCATCCTCGAACTCGCCGGGCTCACCGAGGACGCCCTGCGCAACGTCCCGGACCTGCCGTTCGACCCGGTCGTCAGGGACGCCTGGGTGCGCGCGGGCCGCGCCCCCTCCCGCCTCGCCCAGAACTGCTCCGGCAAGCACGCGGCCATGCTCTACACCTGCAAGCTCAACGGCTGGTCCCTGGAGGACTACCTCGACCCCGCCCACCCGCTCCAGCAGGCCGTCGCCGAGATCGCCGAGGACCTCACCGGGCAGCGCATCGCCCACGTGAGCGTCGACGGCTGCGGCGCGCCCCTGTTCTCCGTCTCCCTGCACGGCCTGGCCCGTGCCGCCGCCCGCGTCACCACCGCCGCCCCCGGCACCCCCGAGGCGCGGGTCGCGGACGCCCTGCGCGAGCACGCCGAGATGGCTTCCGGTTCCGGGCGGGACGTGGCCGCGCTGATGCGGGCCGTGCCCGGGCTGCTCGCCAAGGACGGCTTCGAGGGCGTCCAGGTCGCCGCGCTGCCCGACGGGCGGGCCGTCGCCGTGAAGATCGCCGACGGTGCCGACCGGGCGCGGATCCCGGTGGCCGCGGCGGCCCTCGCCCGGGCCGGGGTCGACCCGGCCGCCCTCACCGGGTTCGCGGGGGCGGCGCTGCTCGGCGGTGGCCGTCCGGTCGGGAGCGTGCGGCCGGTCAGCGCCCTCGATCCGGCCGTGCGGCCCGCCTGCGCCACCGTCTGAGAGCAGGCCCGCACCGTCGTGGCCGCCGCAGCCACCCGCAGCGGGCACGACCGGCTCGGCGACCGCACCGAGGCCCGCGCCGGCCTGCTGCGGCCCGGGCCGTGGAGGCCGGCCGGGCGCCGTCCTGCCCCCGCGTCGTCCCCGGGGACCGTCCTGCCCCCGCGTCGTCCCCGGGCGCCGTCCTGCCTCCCCGCCATCCCCCGGGCGTCGTCCTGACCCCCCGTCGTCCCCGGGCCCCGCACGCGCGGCGTGCGGCGCCCGGGGACGGACGAGCGGGGCGAGCCGGTGGCGGGCGTGGCCGCCCTGGACCGCCCCGCGACGCCGGCCGGACCGCCGGTGTTCCGGCGCCCCGGCCTCACGACCCGTCGCACCCGCCGTCGTCCCCGCCGGACGGGCACTGCGCGTGCGGTGCGCTGTGGCCGGGTCCGGGAGCCGGCGGGTGGTCCCGCCGGGACCACTCGCCCTGCGCGACGCCGGTCACGACGAGCAGGGCGAGCCCGGCCAGGGCCTGGACGACGGCGGTGACGTACGCCTTGCCCCGTCCCGCGAGGAACGCCGTCCCCAGGACGAGGGCGGCCACCAGGGCGAGCGTCACGGCGACCGGGGCGAAGCCGGCGTCCGTCTCGCCGCCGCCGAAGGACCGGTGGCCGGCCGCGCTCATGCTCCACAGCAGGGCCACCACCGCCACCACGGCGTCGGCGGCGAGCAGCAGGAGCGCGAGGAGCACGTCCGCCACGGGGTGCGGACGACTCCACTCGGGACCGGGTGCGTCGGGACGCGCGCTCATGCCCCTGGATTCACCTCCCATCGGCCATGTGTCCTGGGGAGAAGCCCTCGGCCTTCTCGGGGGAGCGACCCCGCCCCAGGCCTCTGGACCCGGCGGACCCGGCGACGGGCCGGGCGTGGACGGGTCTTTGGGCGGTGGCCCTCACGCCTGGATCCCCGAACCCGCCCGGTCGGCCGGTCAGCTCGCCGCGACGCGACAGCCCATGAGGCGCAGCGCCAGTGCCACCGCGCCCGCACCCAGCGCGGCGGCCCCCGCGATCGCCCCCGCCGCCGCCCAGCCGGCCCCGTCCTTCTTCGGCGGCACCGCGGGGACGGCGGACACGGCCTGCGGTCCCGGCCGCGGCCGGGACCGCAGGCCGTCCAGCGAGCCCACCGGATCGACCCGCCCGGACGCGGCGAACCCCCAGTCGAGCAGCGACCGGGCCTCCTCGTACACGGCGAAACCGCCGCCCTGCTGGGGGTTCATCACGGTCACCACGAGTGTGCGCCCGTCCCGGCGGGCCGCGGCGACGAGCGTGTGGCCCGCCTCGCTGGTGTAACCGTTCTTGACACCGATCAGCCCCCGGTACGGCCGCACCCCGTCGGCGCCGGTCAGCAGCCGGTTGGTGTTGCGGATCGGGTACGACCAGCCGCCGCCCCGGCCCGGGAACCGGGCCTCGACCGTGGCGCAGTACCGCGCGAAGTCGGGGTTGCGCAGCCCCGCCCGGCCGAAGACCGCCAGGTCGTACGCGGACGACACCTGGCCCGGCGCGTCGTAGCCGTCGGGTGACAGGACACGGGTGTCGTGGGCGCCGAGCGAGCGGGCCTTGGCCTCCATCCGCTCGGCCGTGGCCCGCCGGCCGCCGCTGAGCGTGGCCAGGACCTGAACGGCGTCGTTGCCGGAGTTGAGGAACACCCCGTGCCACAGGTCCGCGACCCGGTACGTGTGTCCCTCGGCGACCCCGACCAGGCTGCTGCCGGATCCGATGCCCTTCAGTTCCTGCTCGCCGACCCTGTGCCGGATGCCGGCCGGCAGCACCGGCAGCACGGTGAGGGCGAACAAGGTCTTCAGGGTGCTGGCGGGCGGCAGTCTGCGGTGCGCGTCGTGCGCGGCGAGCACCTCACCGGTGCGGGCGTCGGCCACCAGCCAGGACAGCGCGGAGACACGCGGCACCCCCGGCGCACCGGGGCGCGGCCGGACGTGCGTGCCCGGGCGGTACAGCAGTGAGGACCGCGGTACCGCGGTCCGGGGCCCACCGTCCGGCGCTCCGGGATCCGCCCCCGTGCGGGCGGCCGCCATGGCGGGGGAGAGCGCCAGCAGGCCCGCCACGCAGAGCGCGCAGGTGGACACGGCAGCCCGGGAAGTAAGTCCGATAGTCATACCGCAAACGTAGGAAGGGACCCGCCGAACACGTCCCTGCCCGGGCCGTAGGGTCCGCACGAACACCCGGACGGGGGATGCGGCGACGGCCCGTCGGTCGCCGGACGGCAGTTCCTCGTGCCTCGTGCCGGGTGCCGGGTGCCGGGTGCCGGAGGCCGGAGGCGGTGAGGCCGGCGGCCGGGAACACGCGGCGTGGGGCGCGGCCCCACGCCTCACGGCCGTGCCTTCGCCTCTATCGGCCCCCTCGCGTCTGCGCCTCCTCGGCGATCCGCTCGAACCGCGCTCCCATCGCCTCCGCCAGCGCCTGCGCGCCGGACAGCGGACGGACCATGACCATGAGGTCGTCGATCAGGCCGTTCTCGTCGACGTGGAGGAAATCGCAGCCGGTGAGCGTGCGGTCGCCGACCCGCGCGGTGAAGACGAGTGCGTGGTCGCGGCCGTCCGCCCCGCCCATCTCGCGCACGTAGCGGAAGTCCTCGAAGACCTGCGCGACGGCACGCAGGATCGCCGCCGTGATCGCCTTGCCGGTGTACGGCTTGAACACGACCGGACTGGTGAAGACGACGTCCTCGGCCAGCAGTGCCTCGACGGCGTCGAGATCGTGTGCCTCGACCGCCTCACGGAATGCCCGCACCGAGCCCCCCATAGTAAATTTGTTGAATAGGTGCTGAGTAGAATAATCAATGGTCGATAGCATGTCCACATGTCTCTCAAGTACGCCGTCCTGGCCGCCCTGCTGGAAGGCGAGGCATCGGGTTACGAGCTGTCCAAGGTCTTCGACGTCTCGCTCGCCAACTTCTGGGCCGCGACCCCGCAGCAGCTCTACCGGGAACTGGAGCGCCTGGCGCGGGACGGTCTGATCGAGGCCCGGATCGTGCGCCAGGAACGGCGGCCGGACAAGCGGATGTTCACGCTCACCGAGGCCGGCCGCGCCGATCTGCGGGCCTTCGCCGCCGAGCCCCCCAGGCGGCCCACCGCCATCCGGGACGAACTCCTGATCAAGATCCAGGCCATGGACGGGGCCGACCCCGAGGCGACCCGGGAGCTGGTCGAGGAGCGCATGGCGTGGGCGCGCGGCAAACTCGCCCGCTACGAGCGCGTACGCCAACGCCTGCTGGACGGCCGGACCGAGGAGGAGTACCTGCGCGAGGCCGACCGGGTCGGGCCGTACCTCACCCTGATGGGAGGCATCGGCTTCGAGCGGGAGAACCTGCGCTGGTGCGAGCGCGTTCTCGCGGTCCTGCGGCGGCGCGCTCCCCTGGAACCCGTCCTCGGGGCGGACGACGGGGACGCGCCGGACAGGCTCTAGGCTGGGCCGGTGTTCAGCCCCGAAGGCCCCAGTCTGCGCGAACTCGCCGTCCAGGCGCTGTCGTCCGTCGAACGCGGCTACGACCTCCTCGCGCCGAAGTTCGACCACACCCCCTTCCGGACGCCCGGTGCGGTGCTCGACGCGGTGGCGTCGGCACTGGAGCGGATCGGTCCCTTCGGCACCGGACTCGACCTGTGCTGCGGCACCGGCGGGGGCGTCGACGTACTGGCGCGGGTGTGCCGGGACGGCGTCACCGGGGTCGACTTCAGCGCGGGCATGCTCGCCGAAGCGCGGGAACGCCCCCGACCGGCGGGGCCGCCGGTCTCCTGGGTCCGCGCCGACGCCCGGGCCCTGCCCTTCGGGCCCGCCTTCGACCTCGTGGTGAGCTTCGGGGCGTTCGGGCACTTCCTGCCCCGGGAGCTTCCCGGGCTGTTCACGCAGGTGCACTCCGTCCTGCGGCCGGGCGGCCGCTTCGCCTTCCCCGTGGTCGCCCCGCCCCGCCCGGGTTCCGCCGGGTACTGGATGCTGCTGGGCTTCGACGCGGTGATGAGGGTGCGCAACGCGGTGTGGCGGCCGCCGTTCGTCATGTACTACCGGACCTTCCGGCTCGGGCCGGTGCGGCGGGAGCTGGCGCGGGCCGGGTTCTCCGTGGAGCTCCGGGCGCTGCCCGAGTTCGGGACACGGCAGGACGGCAGCCCGCGGGTGCGGCTGGTGGTGGCCCGGCGCCAGGACTGACCCCCCGCTCCACCGGCGCGCTCGACGGCGCCCCCGGGGGCGAGGGGCGTCCGGCGGGCCGGACCGCCGCCCCTCCGTGCCTCAGCCGCGCAGGAACTCCAGCAGATCGGCGTTGAAGGCCTGCTCGAAGTCGCCCACCAGACCGTGCGGTGCGCCCGGGTAGACCTTCAGCGTCGCGTTCCGGACGAGCTGAGCCGTCTTGTGGGCCGAGGCGCCGATCGGCACGATCTGGTCGTCGTCGCCGTGCGCGACCAGCGTCGGCACGTCGATGCGCCGCAGGTCCTCGGTGAAGTCGGTCTCCGAGAACTGCTCGACGCAGTCGTAGGCCCCCTTCAGCCCGACCTGCATGCTCCACGACCAGAAGGCGCGCCGCATGCCCTCCGACTCGGTGGCGCCCGGCCGGTTGTAGCCGTAGAAGCTCTCGCTCAGGTCCCAGTAGAACTGCGACCGGTCCGCCGCCACACCCGCGCGGATCCCGTCGAAGACCTCCTTCGGCGTGCCCTCCGGGTTGGCGTCGGTCCGCACCATCAGCGGCGGCACCGCGCCCAGCAGCACGGCCTTCGCGACCCGGGCGGTGCCGTGCCGGCCGATGTAGCGGGCCACCTCGCCGCCGCCGGTCGAGTGGCCCACCAGGACCACGTCGGTGAGGTCCAGCGACTCGATCAGTTCGGCCAGGTCGTCGGCGTACCGGTCCATGTGGTTGCCCTGCCACGGCTGCCCGGAGCGGCCGTGGCCGCGCCGGTCGTGCGCGATCGCGCGGAAGCCGTGCTCGGCGACGAGGCGGGCCTGCCCGTCCCACGTGTCGGCGTTGAGGGGCCAGCCGTGGCTGAACACCACGGGCTGTCCGCTGCCCCAGTCCTTGTAGTAGATCCCGGTTCCGTCGGACGTCGTGAAGATGCTCATGGAAACCCTCTCTCCGGAGGTACCGCGCACACAGCCGTGCGCCGGTCGGGCCGGGCGCCGCGCGGACGCCGGGGCGGTGCCCGCGCCCTCCGGCCCGCCACGGTCGATGGTCGGCGCGCGGGCGCGGTCCTGCATCTCGGCGCTCCCCACGGCCCCGGGACCGCGCGGCCGCCGGGATCCGCGGGAGCGGCCCGCCGAACGGGTGGCCGGCGACCGGCGGACGGATGGCCGGCGGCCACCGAACGGGTGACCGGCGGCCGCCGAACGGGGCACCGGCACGCACCGGACCCCGCCCCCGCCTCCCCGGCGCTCCGGGCCCGCACCCCGCGTGAACCGGGCCGGCCGGGGCGGCCGGGCCGGCAGCCCCGGCGTGCGCCGCCCCGCGCGGTCAGCTCGCGGCCGGCAGGGTGAACTCGTAGACCAGGGCCTCCTGCTGGGCGTTCACGAACAGGTCGGTGATCTCCAGCAGCCGGTCGTACTGGTCGTGCACCCGCCGGGTGACCCGCACCGACGGCGTGCCCGCCAGCGGCGTGATGCAGTCGCGGTGGTGCAGGGTCAGGCCCGCCCGGCGCATCCAGTCGTAGACCCGCCGCAGCTGAGCGCGGGCCGCCCCGTCGGCGCGGTCGCGGTAGCGGGCCAGCTCCTCGACCTCGGCGAGCGCCACGGTGGAGAACGTTGTCAGGGCCGTGCGCAGGACGTGGCCGTCGGCGGTCGTGGAGCGGTAGCGGTGCACCAGCGCCGGCCGGTCCGGGGCCAGCCCGAGGGCCTCGGCGTGCTCCGGCGGCGGGGGCTCCCAGGCGACGGTGGCCCGGGCCGCGGCGCCGGGATCCGCGGCCCGGGCGCCGACCGGGAAGGTGAGGAAGGCCGGGGACTCCACCGGCAGGCCGGGCAGCGTGGCGTGGCTGCCCCGCCGGTCGGTGGCGACCAGGCCGTCGCGGCGCAGCAGCTCCAACGCCTGCCGCACGGTCTCCCGGCTCACCCCGAAGTGCTCGGCCAACCGCCGCTCGGCCGGCAGCCGTCCACCGGGTGGGACGGTGCCGTCGTGCAGCTCCGTGAGCAACTGTGTCGCGATCCGCCGGTACAGCGGCCCTCCTCCGGTCGGCGAGTGGTCGTGCGGGGTGGTGCGGGCCATGCCGCGCCTCCTGGTGGTCACAGGCGGTAGCCGTGCGGGCTCATTGCGCCACCAGATCTAGCATTGGTCTAAACCACCAGGGAAGGGCGGGCCGCCGGTTCGGCCGAAACGCATCCGCCCGACCGGGCGTCAGAGCGCGCTGTACACCGCGTCGACCAGGGCCCTCTTGCGGGGGTCGTCGGCGATGTGGGGCCCCATCCGGTTCATGACGTAGCCCAGCGAGACGCCCGCCTCCGGGTCGGCGAGGCCGCAGGAGCCGCCGAAGCCGTCATGACCGAAAGCGCGCGGGTTGGGCCCGTACGAACCGTTGGGGCCGCTGAGCCACAGGCCCAGCCCCAGCTCGGTCTCGCCCTCCAGGCCGTCGCCGAGGACCAGGTCGCGGCACCGGCCCTGCCCCTCGCGCGCCCGCTCGGCCGCCTCGGGGGAGAGGATCCGGTGGCCGTCGTGCGTCCCGCGGCCCGCGAAGACGGCGTAGAGGGCGGCGACGGCCCGTGCCGTGCCCGTTCGCGGCCGGTATCTCGGCGGCCCGCCACTCGGGCGTGTTGGCGTCGGCCGCCCCCACCGGCGGATTGGTCAGCGTGGCGGCCGCGGCGGGCTCCAGCCGGCTGAGGACCGCCGCCCGCCCGTCGGCCGGCGCGGCCGGCGGCTGCACCAGCTCGGCCGCCCGTCCCGCATCCTTCCCCGGCAGTCCGACGGTGAAGTCGATCCCGAGCGGCCCGGTCACCTCCCGCTCCAGGAACGCCCCGGGCAGCAGCCCGGACACCCGTCGGACCACCTCGCCGACGAGGTGCCCGTACGTCAGCGCGTGATACCCGGACCGGGTCCCCGGCTCCCACCACGGCTCGGTCGCCGCGAGCCGCCGGGTCGTCAGCTCCCAGTCGTAGAGCTGCGCGAGCGAGTGCGGCTCGCGCAGGCCGCACAGGCCGGCGCGGTGCGACAGCAGGTGCCGTACGAGGACCTTCTCCTTGCCCGCCGCGGCGAACTCCGGCCAGTACGCGGCCACCGGCGCGTCGAGGTCCAGCGGCCCCAGGTCGGCCAGGACGTGCGCGCACAGCGCCACCGGCCCCTTCGACGTCGCCACACGTTGACCAGGGTGTCCCGCTCCCAGGGTCGGGTGCGGGCCGCGTCGGCCCAGCCGCCCCACAGGTCCGCCACCGTCACGCCGCCGACCGTGACGGTCACGGCGGCGCCGAGCTCCTGCCGTTCCCGGAAGTTCTCCTCGAACGCCGTGCGCACCGCCGCGAAACGCGGGTCGCAGTGGCCGTGGACCGCCGCCTCGTGCTCGGACATCGCCCCTCCCCGGACCGTCTCGGCACCGGGTCGCGCTGCCGCGCCGCGGGCGTCCAGAACGTACCGACTGGTCGGACCAGGAGGAAACCCCGCCGGCGGAGAAGGTCCGGATCAGGCGTACGACCGCATCCAGCGCAGCTTGGCCGCCTCCTGGAAGGGGCCGCCGCCCTCGTGGTCGTTGAAGTCGTACACCTCGATGGCCTTGTCGTCGTGCGCCCAGGCGTTGAAGGCCGCGAACACGGTGGAGGGCGGGCAGGTCTGGTCCTCCAGGGCGGCCGAGAACAGGGCGGGGGCCCGGCCGCGCGCGGCGAAGTGCACGCCGTCGAAGTAGGAGAGGGTGCGCCGGGCGTCCTCGGCGCGACCGCGGTGCGTCTTGAGGTAGAGGCCGATCTCCCGGTACGGATGGCGGTCCGTGAGGGTGGTGGCGCGCGGGAAGTCGCACAGGAAGGGCACGTCGGGGGCGACGGCGGCCAGGTCCGGGACCAGGCCGCCCACCGCGATCGCGATGCCGCCGCCCTGGCTGGCGCCGGTCGCCACCGTGCGCGCCGGGTCGGCCAGCGGGTGCGAGCGCGCCGCCTCGACGGCCCGTACCGCGTCCGTGAACACCCGGCGGTAGTAGTAGTTCTCGGGCGCGTCGAGGCCGCGCGTCATGAACCCGGGGTACGAGGGCGCGCCACCGACCGGATCCGCGGTGCCGCCGCCGGCGCCCCAGGCGCTGCCCTGCCCCCGGGTGTCCATCACGAAGTGCGCCCGGCCGCTGGACGCCCACAGCAGGTGCTCGTGCGGCAGGCCGCGTCCGCCCCCGTAGCCGATGAACTCCACGACCAGGGGCAGCGGGGCGCCGGCCCCGGCGGGCAGCGTCAGCCAGCCCTTGACCGGGTGCCCGCCGTACCCGGCGAACGTCACGTCGAACACCTCGACCGTGGCCAGGCCCGTGTCGACCGGGACGAAACGGGCGTCCAGGTCGTGTTCGCGTGCCTCCCGAAGGGTCTTCGACCAGAACGCGTCGAAGTCCTCCGGCTCGGTGGAGGCGCTGCGGTACGCGCGGAGTTCGTCCAGCGGAAGGTCGAACAGGGCCATCTGGGACCGCCTTTGCGAGGAGACAGCGCGGATGATCACACCGTACGGGGGCGGTCGGAGGGCTCGCCAGACTCGTGCCGCACTCCCGCGGGGCGGCGCTGCCCGGGCGTACGCGGCCGGAGCGCAGGCCACGCACGTGTGACCGCCCGCCGTGGGGAGCGGGCGGCGGGGTGTGGGCGGTGCGGCGGCGAGGCCGGGTGACCGGGCCACCCGCGCACCGCCCGGGACGGGGCCGGGGCGGATCACCGGCGTGCCGCCCGGGACGGGGCCGGGGCGGATCACCGGCGTGCCGCCCGGGAGCCGGCGCGCGGGTCACGCCCGGCGGTGGGACCACCGGGGCTCCGTGCGGGCCCACTCCCGTTCCCACTCGGCCAGTCGGCGGCTCAGGGCCACCCGGCGTACGGCGGCGTGCCCGAGGAGCACCACGGCCGTGGCACCGACCGCGACGCACACGCCGACGGTCACGGTGTGCTGCCAGACCGCGGAGCCGTCCACCGGCGGGGGGACACCGCGGCCCCGGGAGTCGAACCACACGTCGACGACATCGCCCTGCCGCGTCCCCGCGGGCACCCGCGCGACGGCGGTGCGCTCCGCCCCGCCCGGCTCGGTCCAGCGCACCGCCGCGCGGTACGCGTGCCGGCCGTCCGCCTGCATCGACGGCGGCGTGCCGGAGTCCCCGCCGACCACCTCCGCCCGCACACGGTGCCGCTCGGCCCGCTGCTCGGCCGCCGTCGCCCGCGCCTCGCCCTGGGCCCACCAGGCGGCGGCCGCCCCCGCCAGGGGCGCGCCCACCAGCAGCAGAACGGCGACGGCCAGTACCGTCCACGCCTCCACCACGTCCGACCGGCGCCGCAGCGGACTGCGCCGCCAGCGCCAGCCGCGCACTCGGGTTCGCATGTCGACCTCCTCGCCGCCACCCCGGCCGCAGGACCGGACAAGCCGTACGGGGTGGCACCGCCGTGCCCTTCGCGCCACGCGTGCGAGCGCCCGCTCCCCTTCCGGTACCCCGTCCGGCGGGCCCCGACCGCCTGCGGTGCGGCCCGGGCGGGCGCGACGTGGGCGACGCCCGCCGGACGGAGGGGGCGGTGCGCCGGGTGCCGCCGGACCGCGGGGGAACCGGGCGGCCGGGACGTGCGGGGCGGCCCGTGTGCGGAGGGGCGCCACGGGGCACTGCCCCGTGGCGCCCGCCCGGGGGCTCGGGCAGGCGCCCGGCCCGGCACGGCGGCACACCGGGCCCGGGGCGCGGCGGGGCCCCGGGCGCCGTGGGCGTCAGCCGAAGCGCTCGATGCGGATCCGGTCCACCGGCTGGCCGGCCGCCACCAGCAGCCGCGTGGCGTGCTCGGCGAAGGAGTTGGAGCCGCACACATAGGCCTCCCACCCACCGGCAGGGCGCTCGGCCAGGAGCGGCGCCACATGTGCGGCCGTCATACGTCCCACGGGCACACCCTCCGGGGCGCTCCGGGTGAACACCCGTGTGGTCTCCGCGCCGAGCTCCCGCGCGTAAAGGAGTTCCTCGGGGCTGCGCGCCGACACCAGCAGCCGCAGCGGCACCGACAGGCCCCGCGCCCGGTGGTGCCGCACCATCGACATCAGCGGGACGACACCGGAGCCTGCGCCGATCAGCAGCGCCGGCCGGTCGCCCGGCCAGGCGAAGAAGCCGCTCAGCGGGCCGCGCACCGCCACCTGGTCACCGGGCCGGGCCACCGTGTGGAACCACCCGGAGACCTCGCCGCCCTCGACGTGGTCGAGGGTCAGCTCGATGTGCCCGGAGTCGTCGGGCGCCGACGCGATCGAGTAGTGGCGCTGGGCCGTGTAGCCGTCCCCGGCGGTCAGGCGCAGCATCAGGTGCTGGCCGGGCAGGTGCCCGGGCCAGCCGGGCACGGCGAACCGGAAGGTCGCGGCGCGCGGCGTCTCGCGGCGGATCCCGGTGAGCGTGGCGGTCCGCCACACCGAGGCGGCCTGCTCGCTCACGGCGATCCGCCCGGGCACGGCGAACCGCGTCGGGGGCGTGAAGGGCTCCGCCTGCGCCTGTGCCTGCGTCCGGGGCCCGGTGGCCGTCGTCTGGGTCTCAGTCACCGGAGTACCGCTGCTCCTCCCAGGGGTTGCCGCGCGCGTGGTAGCCGTTCTGCTCCCAGAAACCCGGCTCGTCGTGGTCGAGGAGCCGCAGGCCCGCGATCCACTTGGCGCTCTTCCAGAAGTACAGGTGCGGCACCAGCAGCCGCGCCGGGCCCCCGTGCTCGGCCGGCAGCGGCCTGCCGTCGTACTCCCAGGCGATCCAGGCGCGCCCGCCGGTCAGATCCGCCAGCGGGAGGTTGGTGGTGTAGCCGGTGTGCGAGTAGGCGACGGCGTGTGTGGCCGACCCGTGGGGCCGGACCACATCCAGGAAGGCGTCCAGGGACACGCCCGTGAACCGCACCCCGAACTTGGACCAGCTCGTCACGCAGTGGATGGCGCCCTCGTACGCCGACGCCGGCAGCCGGTGCGCCTCCTCCCAGGTCCAGGTGCGGGGCTCCGCCACCAGTCCGTCGATCCGGAAGGTCCAGTCGGCGGGCGACAGGTCGGGAGTGACCTCGGCGGACAGGACGGGCCAGTCGTCACCCGCGTCGTACTGCCCGGGCGGCAGCCCCGGGTTGTCGACGCGGGGGCGCCCGGTGAAGCCTCGGGTGACGTTCATGCGGGGAGTGCCTCCGTACGTGTTTGCACCTTCAACCGTAAGGGGTCGCCCGGTCCGCCCCCGCCTCCGGTCCGTCCCACGGCCGTGAAGACCGTATGAAATCCTCCGCCCCGGTGGGGAGGGCCGGGGGCCGCCCCGGACCGGGGGCCGGTGGACGGGCGGGGCATCGGGTAGTGTGCCGTCCGGCTGTGGACGGTCCCGGCCGCCGGAAGCCGGGGAGGTGAGACCCATCACCGCTGTGTCGGCTCGGGCGCTCTCCCTTCGAGGCAGCGCGGATCACCCGCGGTAGGTGACCGCCGGGGCGCCCTTCGCTCCCGAAAGGCTCTTGGCTTCCATGCCCTCTCCCTCCTCCGTCTCCCCTTCCTCCTCCTCGCCGTCCTCCCGCGACCGCGTCGTGGCCGAGCTGCGTGCCGCCGGCTGCGTCTTCGCCGAGGACGAGGCCGAGTTGATCCTCGCCGCCGCGCGCACCCCGGACGAGGTCGCCGCCCTGGTGGCGCGCCGCGTCGCGGGGCTGCCTCTCGAACTCGTCGTCGGCTGGGCCGAGTTCCGGGGCCTGCGCGTCACGGTGGAGCCCGGTGTGTTCGTGCCCCGGCGTCGCACCGAGTTCCTGGTGGAACAGGCCCTCGCCCAGGCCCCCGGCGCGACCGTCGTCGTGGACCTGTGCTGCGGCTCGGGCGCCGTCGGCGCGGCGCTGGCCGCCGCGCTCGGCCGGGTCGAGCTGCACGCCGCCGACATCGATCCCGCCGCCGTGCGCTGCGCCCGCCGGAACCTGGCCGCCGCCGGCGGGCAGGTGCACACCGGCGACCTGTTCGAGGCGCTGCCCGGCGAGGTCCGCGGCCGCGTCGACATCCTGGCGGCCAACGTGCCGTACGTGCCCAGCGACGAGATCGGCCTGCTCCCCGCCGAGGCGCGGGACCACGAGCCGCGGGCCGCCCTCGACGGCGGCACGGACGGCCTCGACGTCCTGCGCCGGGTCGCCGCGCAGGCGCCGCGCTGGCTGGCGCCCGGTGGCTGCGTCCTGGTGGAGACGAGCGGGCAGCAGGCGCGGGCGGCCGTCGACGCCTTCGCCCGCGCCGGGCTGACGACCCGTCTGGCGTTCTCCGGCGACCTGCACGCCCATGTCGTGATCGGCGTCCGGCCGTGATGCGGCGTCCGGCCGTGATGCGGGCGCCTCACCGGCCGGGTTCGACCACCCGGGCGATGAGCAGCGCCACGTCGTCGGAGTTGTCGGGCTCGTGCAGGGTGCGCAGCAGGAGGTCGCAGACCTCCTCCAGCGGGCGGTCGGGACCGTCCAGCAGGGTCAGCAGGGTGGCGAGCCGCTCGTCGAGCAGGTGCCGGCGGGTCTCGACGAGGCCGTCGGTGTAGAGCACCAGCCGGTCGCCGGGCTCCAGGTCGACGGTGGTCGTGCGGAAGCCGACGCCGCCGACGCCCAGCGGCACCCCGGTGGGCAGCTCCAGCAGCTTCGGGGGGCGGCCGGCGCGCACCCGGACCGGCGGCAGGTGCCCGGCGTTGGCGATCCGGCACTGCCGCAGACGGGGGTCGTGGACGGCGTACACGCAGGTGGCGATGGCGTCGTCCAGGCCGGCCGTGATCCGGTCCAGGTGCTCCAGGAGCAGCGCCGGGTCCAGGTCGAGGGAGGCCAGGGTGTTGGTGGCCGTACGCAGCCGCCCCATGGTCGTCGCGGCGGCGATGCCGCTGCCCATCACGTCGCCCACGACGAGCGCCGTCTTGCCGCCGTCCAGCGGGATCACGTCGAACCAGTCGCCGCCGACCTCGCTGGTGGCCCCCGCGGGCTGGTAGCGGGAGGAGACCTCCAGACCGCCCGTCGTCGACGGGTGACTGGGCAGCAGGCTGCGCTGGAGGGTGAGGGCGATGTCGCGGGCGTTCTGGTACCAGCGGGCGTTGTCGATCTGCACGGCCGCGCGGGCCGCCAGCTCCCGGGCCAGCAGCAGGTCGTCCTCGCTGAACGGCAGCGGATTGCGGGTGCGCTTGAGGTCGAGGGCGCCGAGCACCTCGCCGCGCGCGATCAGCGGCACGGCCAGGTAGGAGTGCACCCCCGCCCGGCCGAGCAGCTGCGCCGCCTCGGGGGAGCGGGCGATGCGGGGCAGGTCCTCGTCCTTCACCCGCGGCAGCATCACGGGGCGGCCGGAGCGCACGCACTCGGTGACGAGGCGGTCGGGGGCGTACCGGGCCACCCGGCCGGGCGGATCGGCGGCCCGCACCGCCTCGGGGGATTCGTCGCCCTGCACGGCCAGTGCCCGGATCACCGCCGGCTCGGCCGGCCCGAAGCTGCTGCGACGGCCCTTGACGACCGCGTCCAGCAGGTCCACGGCCGCCACGTCGGCCAGCTCCGGGACGGCCACGTCGGCGAGCTCCCGCGCGGTGCGGTCCAGGTCCAGCGTGGTGCCGATGCGCGCGGAGGCGTCGGCGATCAGGGCCAGGCGGCGGCGGGCGGCCTCGGCCTCGACGCCCGCCCGGTACTGCTCGGTGATGTCGGCGACCGAGACGGCCACGCCCAGTACGTTGCCCAGGGTGTCCTCCAGCCGGTACATGGAGACCGTCCAGGCGTGCTCCCGGTCGGGGTCGGCGTGGGTACGGCCGATCGTGGACTGCTCCAGGAGCGGCCGGCCGGTCTCCAGGACCTGGCGGGCGGCGGCCTCCACGGCCGAGGAGTCCACCAGCGGCAGCACCTCGTGGATCGTGCGGCCCAGGTGCTCCTCGGCGGAGACGCCGTTGATCCGCTCCAGCGCCGGGTTGACCGTGACGTACCGCAGGTCGGTGTCCAGGACGGCCAGCCCCATCGGGGCTTGCGCGATCATGCGCGTCGACAGCGCCACGTCGCGCTCCAGCCGGCGCACGGTCGACTGGTCGGCGGCGAGTCCCAGGGCGTAGACGTCGCCCCGGCCGTCCAGCAGCCGCATGTTGCGGAACTCCACGAGCCGGGTGCTGCCGTCCTTGCGGCGGATGGGGAAGGCCCCGGCCCAGTTCCGGCCGGTCTCCATCACCTCGGAGAACAGCTTGACCACCATGTCGAGGTGCTGCTCGTGCACCATGATCCGGGCGGCGTAGTGCCCGAGCGCCTCCTGCGCCGTGTACCCGAACAGCTCCTCGGCCTGAGGGCTCCACAGCACGATCCGCCCCTCGGCGTCGAGGACCACCGAGGCCATGCCCAGCACGTCGAGCAACCCGCTCGGCTCCACCGGCCCGCGCATCGGCTCGTCATCCCCGGCCGTGGGAGACCCGGCTGCACTCATCGCACGCCCGCCTTCGCCCGTTCCTCGCGGCACGCCGTCACGGTGCCGACTCCCCTTGTTGTACCGCGCCAGGAGCCGTTCCTCCGACGCCTGTGCCGTCTCCTTCCACCATCTCCCAACACGGCGGCCGTCGCGCTGCAGAGCCGGCGGGGCGGTGGTGCCGCGCGGCCCGCGCCGCCGGTAGTGCTTCCCGGAAGGTGGTGCTTTGCTGGGGTGGGGGCGGGGCAGCGCAGCGCGGCCACGAGAGGAGCGACCACGATGGACAGCGAGCGACCGCACCCGGAGTCCGTCTCGGTGGAGATCAGCGGATGCAGCAAGCACGACGCCCGGACCGTGTTCGACGCCCTGTGCGCCTGCTTCGCCTCCGACCGGTGCTCCGACGACGTACCGGAGGAACTGCACAGGACTCGTCCGACGGTGTGGCTCGGCACGTTCGACGTCGCCGACGCGCACGAGGGCGCCCGTCCGGTCCGGCTGGGGTCCTCCGTCGTCGCCGACGCGCACGGCGGGTACTGGGCGATCGACCGGTTCCGCAGGACCCTGGACTCCCTGTTCACCGTGCACGACCTGAGCACGGTGCCCGGTGACCAGGAGAAGGAGCTGCACGTCCGGCTGGAGAGCCGGTAGCGGCCCCGGCGGCCGGGCGGGTGAGGAGCGGCCGCCGGCGTGACCGGTGTGCCGGCCGCCGGGGCGCCCGTGCCGGGCGGGCCGGCCCGGCGGTCCCCGGCCCTGGCCGCCTTCTCCCGTGAGGCCGCGACGAGCGGGGCGGCGGCGCGGGAGCCCTTCGCCGGTGCCCGGGAGCCCAACCCGGTCCGGCGGGTGCGCGGACCCGGCCCGCGCGCCCGCCGCCGGCGAGGCGGCGCGGACGTCCCGTCCCGGTTCCCCGGCCATAGCCCCGCTGTGCCCTCCGTCACCTTTGTGCAACTAGTTGCATAAACAGTCGGGCGTCCTCTACAACTACAGGGACGACACCGCGCACGGAGGGCCCGATGACCCGTTACCCGCACCTGCTGAACCCGCTCGACCTGGGGTTCACCACCCTGCCCAACCGGGTCCTCATGGGCTCCATGCACGTGGGTCTGGAGGAGGCCGAGAACGGCTTCGCGCGCATGGCGGAGTTCTACGCCGAGCGCGCCCGCGGGGGAGTGGGCCTGATCGTCACCGGCGGCATCGCGCCCAACGAGGAGGGGCGGCCGTACGAGGGCGGCGCCAAGCTCACCACCGAAGCGGAGGCGGAGCGGCACCGGGTCGTCACCGAGGCCGTGCACCGCGCGGGCGGACGGATCGCGATGCAGCTCCTGCACTTCGGCCGGTACGCCTACCACCAGGACCTGGTCGCCCCGAGCCCGCTCCAGGCGCCGATCAGCCCCTACCCGCCCCGCGAGCTCACCGACGACGACGTCGAGCGCACCATCGACGACTACGTCCGCGCCGCCCGCCTGGCCCGGCGGGCCGGCTACGACGGCGTCGAGATCATGGGCTCCGAGGGCTACCTGATCAACGAGTTCGTCGCCGCCCGGACCAACCACCGCACCGACCGCTGGGGCGGCTCGTACGAGAACCGCATGCGCTTCCCCGTGGAGATCGTGCGCCGCGTGCGCGAGGCGGCCGGCGAGGACTTCATCCTCATCTACCGGCTGTCCATGCTGGACCTCGTACCGGGCGGCTCCACGCTCGAGGAGGTGATCGCGCTCGCCAAGGCCGTCGAGGCCGCCGGGGCGACCCTCATCAACACCGGCATCGGCTGGCACGAGGCCCGCATCCCCACCATCGCCACCTCCGTGCCGCGCGGTGCGTACACCTGGGTGACCAAGCGGCTGATGGGCGAGGTGTCGGTCCCGCTGGTCACCACCAACCGCATCAACACCCCCGACCTCGCCGAGCGACTGCTCGCCGAGGGGTACGCCGACATGGTGTCGATGGCCCGCCCGATGCTCGCCGACCCCGGCTTCGTCGCCAAGGCCGCGGCCGGCCGCCCCGAGGCGATCAACACCTGCATCGGCTGCAACCAGGCCTGCCTCGACCACACCTTCAGCGGGAAGATCACCTCCTGCCTGGTCAACCCGCGCGCCTGCCACGAGACCGAGCTGGTCCTCTCCCCGGCCCGGCGGCGCAAGCGCGTCGCCGTCGTCGGCGCGGGCCCGGCCGGCCTCGCCTGCGCCGTGAGCGCCGCCGAACGCGGCCACCGCGTCACCCTGTTCGACGGCGCCGGCGAGATCGGCGGCCAGCTCAACGTCGCCCGCAGGGTCCCCGGCAAGCAGGAGTTCGACGAGACGCTGCGCTACTTCCGCACCCGGCTCGCCGAGGAGGGCGTGGACGTCCGCCTGAACACCTGGGCGGGCGCGGACGACCTGGCCGACCACGACGAGGTCGTCGTCGCCACCGGCGTCGTCCCGCGCGTCCCCGACATCCCCGGCGTCGACCACCCGAGCGTCCTCGGCTACCTCGACGTGCTGCGGGGCGCCGCCCCCGTGGGCGACCGCGTCGCGATCCTCGGCGCGGGCGGCATCGGCTTCGACGTCGCCGCGTACCTCACCGACGGAGGCGACAGGGCCCACGAGGACCCGGCGACGTACTTCCGCCACTGGGGCGTCGACCTCGACTACCGCGCGCCCGGCGGCCTCACCGCGCCCGCGCGTCCCGTCCCGCCGCGCACCGTCCACCTGCTCCAGCGCAAGGCCACCAAGGTCGGCGCCGGACTCGGCAGGACCACCGGCTGGATCCACCGCACCGAGCTCAGGCACCGCGGCGTCACCATGGTCCCGGGCGTGCGCTACGACCGGATCGACGACGCCGGACTGCACGTCACCGTCGACGGCGAGAGCACGGTGCTGGAGGTCGACACGGTCGTCCTGTGCACCGGGCAGGAGCCGCGCCGGGACCTCTACGAGGAACTCCTCGCCGCCGGGCGCCGCGCACACCTCGTCGGAGGCGCCGACGTGGCCGCCGAACTGGACGCCAAGCGCGCCGTCAAGCAGGGCACCGAGCTGGCTGCGGCCCTGTAGGGGCGGGGCCGGCGCGTCCCTAGGATGACCGCATGTCACTCCCGCACGCGATCCTCACCGCCCTGCTCGAGAAGCCGTCGTCGGGGCTGGAGCTGACCCGCCGGTTCGACAAGTCGATCGGCTACTTCTGGTCGGCGACGCACCAGCAGATCTATCGCGAGCTGGGAAAGCTGGAGGCCGGGGGACTGATCCGCGCCCTGCCGGCCGAACAGCCCACCCGCGGCCAGAAGAAGGCCTACGAGGTCCTGCCCGCGGGCCGCGCCGAACTGGCCCGCTGGACCGCCGCCTCCCAGGACCCCAAGCCGCACCGCGACGCGCTGCTGCTGCGGCTGCGGGCGGCGGCCGTGGTCGGCACCGCGGGCCTGGAGGCCGACCTTCGGCGCCATCTCGAACTGCACGAAAGGCAGTTGGCGGAGTACCGGGAGATCGAGAGGCGCGACTTCCCGCCGGGCCGGGACAGCCCCCAGGACCGGCTCCAGCACCTGGTGCTCCAGGCCGGCATCGACCTGGAGACCTTCTGGACCCGGTGGCTCGGCCGTGCCCTCGCGGAGTTCGCCGACCTGCCCGGCCACGAGCCGGGCTGACGCCGCGCGGCCCGCGCGCCCCTGCACCCGCGCGCCGCAGGGGCGCTCGGGCGTGGTGCGGACGTCGTTCACAGCCGGTACGGCTTGTTGCGCCGGCGCAGCAGGTACAGGGCCGTGGCGACGAGCCCGGTCCCGACCAGCGCGCCGCCCGCCACCAGCGTGACGGTGCCGTAGTCCTTCGAGGCCCCGCCGAGCCCGCCCATCACCCCGCGCGAGGGCGAGGCCGTCGGGGACGCGGTCGGCGTGTGGGGCGCGGAGACGATGACGGCCTGGCTGCCCGCGGTGTTGCCGTTGGAGCACATGACGACGACGGTGTACGTGCCCGGGCTGACGTTGGACCAGGCGGCCGACTGGTTGCCGGCCGACCCCGACAGCGCCACCTGGCGTCCCTGCGAGAAGGCCGCCTGGCCGCTGGTGAGCAGCGAGGCGAGGCCCCAGCTTCCGTTGACCTGGGTGCACGCGCTGGTGGTGACCGAGACGGTCGTGCCGGTGGTGCTCACCGAGATCCCCGGAGCCGAGGCGGCCGGGCCGGCGGTCAGGGCGAGCGGAAGCGCGGCGACGGCCGCCACGGTCAGCCCGGAGCGGAGAAGTGGCGATGAGTTGCGCATGTGACTGCCCTCCGGCGGCACGGTTGGCGGTACATCCCTTGCGCCGCCGGGGGTCGGGGAACGCCCGTGCTGCCTCGAGGCCAGCCAATGCTCCAGGGCGCCTTCCCGCACTCCGGCCGCCGCCGGGCAGGTGACGGATTCCCGCCTCCGGAGGATCGCGGCCGGGCTCCCGGACGACGCTTCCCGGGTGCCGGGTGCCGGGTGCCGGGTGCCGGGTGCCGGGTGCCGACGCCGGACGCCGGGTGCCGGGCGGTGCGTCCCGGACGCCGGGTCCGCCCGGACGCCGGGTCCGCCCGGCGCCGCGCTCACCGGGTGCCGGATCCGCGGGACGCCGAAGCCCGGACGGCGGCCCGCGGGAGGTGCGTCACCGCGGCTGCCGCCCCGTAGCCGCCGTCCCCGTGGTCACCGTCCGTTCCGCGGAGAAGCCGCCCCAGGTGCCGTCCGGCAGCCTGGGGCGCAGCCGCACCCGGTGGCTGACGCCCGCCTCGCGTCCCACGTAGAAGCTGTACGTCGCCCGGTCGCGCGGCGGCTTCCCGCCGAACACCAGGGAGGTGGCCGGCCGGCCGTCCAGGTGGACCTCGTACTCGGTGATCACCCCGTCCGTGCGCGGCGGCACCCAGCTGAGGTCGATGTAGTACGCCCCGTCGGACCGGCGGCTCGCCGCCCGGAAGCCGGTGGGCGCGGCGGCCCGGCCGTCGTCGCTGCCCGGAGTGGTGAGACGGACGACGGCGCCGGCCGGCGAGACGTTGTCGGCGGCGTCGCGGGCCCGCACGGTGAAGGCGTAGCGCGTACCGGGGCGCAGCCCCGTCACCACGGTCGCCGTCTGCCCCCCGCCCACGCTGTGGATCTTCACCCCTCCCTGGTGGACGTCGTACGACACCACGCCCCGGTCGTCCCTCGACGCCGACCACGACAGCTGGGCCGCCCGGCTCCCGACCGCGCGTCCCCGGAGCGCCGAGGGGCGGGTCGGGGCGGAGCGGTCGGCCGCGGCGGCCGCGGGGGTCCTCGCCCGGACCTCCCGGCTGCTCGGTCCGAGCCGCCCCTCGGTGTCCCGCGCCCGTACGGTGAAGACGTACGTGGTGGACGGCTTGAGCCTGGTGACGTCCACCATGTGCTCCGAAGCCGGGACTTCCTTCACCTTCGTGGTGCCGCGATATACCTCGTACCCGTCGATCCCGTCGCCCGCGGTGACCGCGTTCCACATGACGTGCACGCTCGTCGCGCTGCCGGCCTCGGCGGTGACGCCCGTGGGAGCCGCGGGCAGCCGGCCGCCGTCCTCGCCGCCCGTGCCTCCCCAGCCGCAGGAGGTGGCCAGGAGGAGCGCGCCGCAGAGCGCGGCACGGCGGCGCAGGGGAGCGGGGACGGAAAAGGGAACGCCTCGCACGGCTCTGCCTCCCCAGGCCTGGATCGAATGGTCCGGACCAATATGACGCCGCTGACGCGATCACATCAAGGGGGTCGTCGTGGTGACCGCGCGCGGGGGTTACGTATCCTGAAGTTCCTCATGGCCGAACTCCTCACGAGGGCTGGGGAGTTCCCGCCTGCGGCGCGGGCCGCTGTCGTCGCAGACCCCGCGCCGGCACGGTGGCCGGGCGGCCCGAGCCCTTCCCGGACTCGGGTTCCCGGCCCCTGTCGGCGGCCCGGGCCGTGCACCGTCCGGCCCCCCAGCGGTGGCCTCCCGTGCGCTTCGGCACCACATTGGGCCGAGTGTCGTCGAGTCTCCCGGAAGAGGCCTGTCCATCGTGTGTGCCCCGTTACTGACACTGGCCGCGGCCGGCGCCGTCCTGCTCGCCCCGGCGACCTTCCCCGCCGCCGGACCGCCCGGACACCGGCTGGGCGCGGAACCCGTCGCGTGGCGCGAGGGGACCGTCCGCGCCGCCGACCTGCTGGCCGAGGTGCGGGACTGCGCGCCCGTCTCGCGCGGCCACTACCGCAGCGACAGCGGCGCGCCCGCGTCCATCCCGGTCTGCGGCACCCCTGACGCCGTCTTCTGGAAGGCCGACATGGACATCGACTGCGACGGCCGCCCCGGTCCCCGCTGCAACAGCGCCACCGATCCGTACTTCTCCGCGGGCACGGCCTTCGCACAGTCCGACGGCCGCCCGCTGAGCGCGGAGAGCCTGCCCTTCGTCGTCGTGCCCGCCCCGGGCCCCGTCTGGGACTACCGGGCCCACGGCCTGCGGGGCGGGTCGGTCGCGGCCGTGGTCTACCAGGACCGGGTGCAGTACGCGGTCGTCGGCGACACCGGCCCTCAGGACGTCATCGGCGAGGCGTCCTACGCCACCGCCGAGGCACTCGGCATACCCCCCGACCCGCAGGGCGGCGGCACGCCCTCCGGCGTCACGTACATCGTCTTCAAGGACTCCCGGGTCACCCCCATCGAGGACCACGCGGAGGCCGTGGCGACGGGGGAGCGGCTGGCACAGCGGTTCGTCGCGGACGACTGAGCCGCCGCGGAGGCGCCGGCCGGCCGTCGCCGGCCCGCGGACCGGCACGGCGACGGACCGGCACGGCGACGGCACGGGCCGGAGACGGCACGGACCGGCGCCGCCGCGCCCGGTCCGCGCCGTCGCACCGGAAGGACCGCCGTGACGGGAGGCGGCGGACGCTCCTGGACGTCCCGCCGCCGTCCGCCTGGTCCCGCAGCCGTGAAGCCGCCCGGCGCGTCCTCACACCTTCCGGTACGCGTACGCCTCCGTCGCCGCCGCCTCCACCGCTGCGAGGTCCGCTCCCGCCGCCGCCGTGACGACCGCGGCCACCGCACCCTCCACGAACGGCGCGTCGACCAGACGGGTGCCGTCCGGGAGCTCGTCGCCCTCCGCGAGCAGCGTCTTCACGGTGAGCACCGCGCTGCCCAGGTCCGTGAGGACGGCGACCCCGGCGCCGCGGTCGACCGACGCGGCGGCGGCCGATATCAGCTCGGCGCTCGTGCCGATCCCGCCGTCCTCGGTGCCGCCCGCCGCGGCGACGGGCACCGAGGCGCCGCCGCCCGCCAGCGCCTTCGCCAGTTCGGCCACGGACCGGGCCACCTGCGCGCTGTGCGACACCAGTACGATCCCCACCTGCTTTCCGTCACTCATCGGCGGCCTCCGCGAGTGCGGCGACGAGCAGCGCCGCCGAGGTGGCGCCGGGATCCTGGTGCCCGATGCTGCGCTCGCCCAGATAGCTCGCCCGGCCCTTGCGGGCCTGCAGCGGGATGGTCGCCTCGGCGCCCCGCTCGGCGGCGGTCCGCGCCGCGGCGAAGGAGTCGCCGAGCGCGTCCACCGCCGGGACCAGCGCGTCGATCATGGTCTTGTCGCCCGGCGCGGCACCACCCAGCGTCATCACCGCCTCCACACCGGTGCGCAGCGCCTCGGCCAACTGCGCCTCGCCGACCTCGGGGGCGTCCCCGAGCGCCTTGCCGGTCCGGCGCAGCAGCGTCCCGTACAGCGGCCCCGAGGCGCCGCCGACGGTCGAGATGAGCAGGCGGCCCGCGAGGGTCAGGACCGCGCCGGGCGTGGCGGGCGGCTCCTTCTCCAGGGCGGCGGTCACGGCCGTGAACCCGCGCTGGAGATTGCTGCCGTGGTCGGCGTCCCCGATGGGGGAGTCGAGGGCGGTGAGCCGTTCCGCCTCGCGGTCCACGGACGCGGCGGCCGCCGTCAGCCAGCGGCGGAAGAAGTCGGCGTCTAGCACTGGGTCTCCTTGCCTGCTCGGTACGTCGTGGTTCCTGTCCGTCCGCGTGTCACATGCCCCAGCGCAGCCCCGGCGTCTTCACCGGCGCGTCCCACAGCCGCAGCAACTCCTCGTCGACCTGGCACAGGGTGACCGAGGCACCCGCCATGTCGAGGGAGGTGACGTAGTTGCCGACGAGTATGCGGGCGACGGGGACACCGCGCTCGCCCAGGACCCGCTGCACCTCGGCGTTGAAGCCGTACAGCTCCAGCAGAGGGGTCCCGCCCATGCCGTTGACCAGCACCAGGACGGGATTGCGCGGGGTGAAGTCCGCCAGGATCGCGTCGACGGCGGCCTCGGCGATCTCACCCGAGGTCATCATCGGCCGCCGCTCCCGGCCGGGCTCGCCGTGGATGCCGATGCCCAGCTCCAGCTCGCCGCTCGGCAGGTCGAAGGTGGGGGTGCCCTTGGCGGGCGTGGTGCAGGCGCTCAGCGCGACACCGAAGCTGCGGGAGTTCTCGTTGACCCGGCGGGCGATGGACTCCACCTGCTCCAGCGGCAGGCCCGCCTCCGCCGCGGCGCCCGCGATCTTCTCCACGAACAGGGTGGCGCCGGTGCCGCGGCGTCCGGCCGTGTAGAGGCTGTCGGTCACCGCCACGTCGTCGTCGACCAGCACCCGGGCTATCTGGATGCCCTCGTCCTCGGCCAGTTCGGCGGCCATGTCGAAGTTGAGCACGTCCCCGGTGTAGTTCTTCACGACGAACAGCACCCCGGCCCCGCTGTCGACGGCCGCCGCGGCCCGCACCATCTGGTCGGGCACCGGCGACGTGAACACCTCACCCGGACAGGCCGCCGACAGCATCCCGGGGCCCACGAACCCGCCGTGCAGCGGCTCGTGCCCCGAGCCGCCGCCGGACACCAGGCCGACCTTTCCGGCCACCGGCGCGTCCCGCCGTACGATCACCCGGTTCTCCACGTCCACGGCCAGCTCCGGGTGGGCCGCCGCCAGGCCGCGCAGGGCGTCCGCGACCACGGTCTCCGGGACGTTGATGAGCATCTTCATGAGTACCTCCTGGTGAGGTCGGCAGGTGAGCCTGTGACCTCTGTTTCGGCTGGTCAAGGGATGTATCGCGAGCTGTGGATCCTGGCGGTCCACTGCGGTCGGAAACGGGTTGCGGCGGCGCTGATGCTGACTTGTCGCTGACTTCGGTGACGGCTCGTCGGATGCGCGGGTCGGTCGGGTGCGGGTCGGCGGGAGTGCTGTTATCGGCAGTATCGACCTTGCGGCAGCGAAGGTCACATGCGCAGACGCTCAGGTATGTGCTCGTGTGCCTGGCGCTGCCCTGCCGACTACGTCCCGAGGCCTGCCGCAAGGAAGGGCGGCACGTGTACGAGGCCGGCTCAGTGGGGCAGCGACGGGTGAGGGAGTTTGTCGTCAAGCGGTCCAGATGAGGGCACGGGCCTGCGCTTGTGTGGCTGCGCCCGTGGCTGACCTGGGCAGACAAGTCTTTCAGCGTCTTTCACGGGCGTGCCGCCTCACGCGGCCGACACTCCCCGCGCGCTCCCCGGCGATGCGGATACCCCCGGATTCTCCCCAGGGGAAGGCGTCGTCGCTACCGCGGCGAACCGCGAACCACCATCGCTGCGGGCAGGCTGGGTGATTACTGCGAGCGGGTGCTCCGTCGGCGGCCTTGCTCGTGGTCAGTTGTCCCAGAAGAGACCAGTGAACGCGGTGACCTGCGGAAACAGGTGGTCGAAGGTAATTGGCCCACGCGAGTGGCCTTTCAGCCCTTTCACGAACGTGCCCGTTGACGCAGCCGGAAGTCCAGAAAAGTTCCAGGGCACCGACTCCCACGGCCGACCGCCGTTCCCTCGGCGCATGCAGCCGCCTATGGGTGCGGTGGGGGCTGTTGCACATGCGTCGGTGACCGACAGGGCCGCCGCGCGACTGTGCTGCCGCCTTCCGCAGCGCCGACATGGGCTGGAACGGGCGCGAGGCCACGCGCAGGTGACCGCTCCTTCGAACCGTGTTCGGGAACGTGGCCCCTCTCCACGTAATCCCATCCCCGGCGAGCTGAGGCCGTATGCGCGGGAATGGAGTTCTTGCGGGCCTGGTCGGCGGGCTGGGCCATGAGGTGACGGGACGAGCGGCCCGTCGACTCGGCCGGCTTCCGCGCATCATGTGGAGTGCGCTGCCATTCTTGGACCCTATGCGAAGAGCGGACCCGCAGGCCGACTCCACCTGCGGGACCAGCTCACCTCCGCTCGCACGGAGAGCACCCTTCCTGACCTGCAGCGCTAGATCTGCTCTGCCACCTCTTTGCTCGCCCTCTCGAAGGCGATCAGCGTAAGTCCGTCGAAGTCCACCGGCGTACGACGTCGCGCTCCTGCCGTGCGTAGGCGGAGAGGGCGATCATCGAGGCCGTAGCGGTTGTATCTCCGGGTGCAGGGTTGTCATGTGCCGGCTGCGTGGTCGGCTCCTCCGGGGAGGGCGCCGACCACTGGGTCCCAGAGATCGACCAGTTGTTCTTCCGACCGGTCATCGCCGAACGAGGCCGGCCACACGGCTCTGGCCTGGGTATCTTCCGCCACGTGGTCGAGCGCACGATCGCCTGGCTGCACGGCTTCCGCCGACTGCGGATCCGCTGGGAGAGACGCGACGACATCCACGAAGCCTTCCTCGGCCTCGCCACCTGCCTCATTACCCACCGCCGCGTCCAACGCTTTTGTCAGGACCTCTAAGCGACTACAAGACGTCCAGCACGCGCCGCACCACTGTGCAGGAGTCTGCGTGCGGATTGGCGGCCACTGACCGGAACCAGCGCTGTCCGTCAATATCAGCCGTGCTGACCCAGGCAGCGTCCAATCGATCACGCACTGCTTCGGTGTTGCGGTCAGTCGGCCGCCAGTTGACAACTCCAGTGCGTGGAGGCCGCCACAGGGTGAGGCGCGATTCGGCTGTGACCAAATCTGCGAGAGAGTCCGCAGTGGTCAGACAGGCGTCGATGCGTTCGGTGATTCCCCGGGTGCCCCAGGCGAGCAGCGTGACAGCGAGGGGAAGAACCGAGGCTCCTCTGGAACCCAGCAGCCCGATGTTCGGGGCAGCCAGATACTCCCCGCTGAAACTGATCGCTCGTTGTGCTTCAGCGGCTCTGGCGAAGAGCACCATGGCGCTGCCTTTGGGCTGAAAGAACCATTTGTGCAGCGAGATGCCGACCGAGTCGGCCAGGTCCATCCCTTCCAGCACCTCGGCACGCGAGGAGAAACGTAGCGCTCCGGCCCATGCAGCGTCCACGTGACGCCAGGCCGCGCTCCGGCCGGCGGTCAACGCGTCCACTGCGCCGGTGGCGACCGTCCCAGCGGTCAGCACCAGTACGCTGCGCGACAGATCGTCGGGGAGCAAGTCCTCGCGCAGGCTCTGCCGATCGTCGACGGGCACTTGGAGGTAATCCATGCCCAGAATACGGGCGGCTTTGGCGACGCTCAGATGCGCAACCGAGGAGGCGACCACTCGTGTTGCACCCGTCAGTTCCCTGGCCGCCCAGAGCGCGGTGAGGTTGGCAATGGTGGAGCCCGGAACGAAGTGGCCTCCGTCCATTCCGTATGCGGAGGCCATCCACCGCATCACCCGATCCTCCAGCGCACGCGCTGCGGGGGCAGTATCCGGGTGCAGGAGATTCTGGTTGGTCGCCGCTGCCCACATCACGGCCGCCCAGGCGTGCCACGGCGTGGGAGGGTCCATGTGTGCGAAGAAGCCCGGGTGGTCAAGGCGGCTGGCCTTCTCGAATGCCGTGGCCGACAGTGCGTTGAGCGCGGCGTGGCCGCCGATGCCGTCCCGGGGCAGTTCATCCGGCAGGTCGACTGTTATGTCTGGGGCGACGTGCGGTACCCCTGGATTCCGCAGCTCGTGCAGCAGTGTGTGCACCGCATGGGTCAGTCCCGATTCGTCCGGGAGGAAATCACTGTCAAAGTTCACGGCCGCTCTGCTCCCTTCCTGGTGGAGTTGCTCGATCCGGCCTGCTCCGCGCCATGAGCGGGTCGTCGGCACACCGGTTCAGCAAGGAGTCCCATTGATGCGGTCCTGCAGTACGCGGCGGGTACGGGACCGGCATCCGCCTCTGCGTGAGCGCCGCACATCACCTTTCCTCACAAGTCCAGGAGATCTTCGTAGAACCCGCCGAAGCCGCCACGCCGATCGATCAGGTGGATCTCCAAGATCCAGTGGCAGACCCGGCCCGAGCGGTCCCGCCGGCGTAGCGGCAGGTCGTTGCCGGGTGTGATGTATGACTGGACGAGTGCGTCCTTGATGCGTTCGTGCGGGAACTCCCCCACCAGGTGCCCGGCGTGCCAGCCGCCCAGCTCCCACCCGGAATCCCGGGCGAGCTGCTTGATCTCCGCGTACAGGCGCGCTGCCGTCATCCCAGGGCGGCTGTCGAAGAGGCGCTTGCCCTCGGCGAACAGACCGGGAAGGGCATCGCGGAGTCGCAACCGGGCGGCGTCGTTGCCAAGCACATATGTACGTCCGAAGTCAGCTTCCCACTGGTCGAAGATCGGCCCGAAGTCCACGAAGGCAATGTCGTCGGCACCGATCACTCGATCGGGCGGATTGTCCTCGTACGGCCTGAGGGTGTTAGGTCCGCACCGCACGATTCGCTTGTGCCAATACCGTGTAGTGCCGAACAGATCGTGCGCCAGGTCCCGAACCTCGTCGCTGGCAGTGCGCTCCCGTTTGCCAGGCGTGATCAGTCCTCGGGCACTCACTTCGGTGAACAGTTCGGCGGCCTGTGCCCGGGCTTTCAGCAGCTGTGCCGCACGGGCGGACTCATCGAGCATGGGTGTCCTCACAGGTATCGGCTAGAGCGACGGATCGGGGAACAGCACGCGCTCCAGGTCGGCGGCCGGCGGTCGGCCAACCAGGGCGGCGAGGTCGGTCCGGGAGCCTGTCTCCCCCGCGAGCATTCCACCGAGCAGGGCTCCCGTGTCTCGGCGCAGAAAAATCTTGGCGTAGCGGGAGACACCTTCTTGGAAGGTCATCTCAACGGCACTGCCGCCCTCATTCGACGTACTCCCGAACGTCGCCACGTGTACGCCGAGCAGTTTCAGCTCGGTGGAAGTGTCCATGGTGTCGAGCGGCTCGCTGGGACGGCCTGTCAGTTGACGGGCGACGCTCTGCGCCATCCGGTATCCCGGTGCGACCAAGCCATAACAGCGTCCTAGCACGGCCGCGCACTCTCCGACGGCCCAGATGCGGTCGTCCGAGGTCCGGCAGAAGGCGTCTGTGAGATACCCGCCATGGTCACCGAGCCGCAGAGCCGGAGCGATCGGCAGGTCGTCCCGGGGGCGTACCCCGACGGCAAAGACGACCAGGTCGGTATCGAGCGCGGTGCCATCGCTCAGGGTGACGGACCGCACCGCGCCGTGCGACCCGGCGTTCACTGTCGTGACCGTGGTGCCGCAGTGCAGTTGCAGGCCTAGGTGCTTGGCCCTGTGCTGCAGGACGTGTGCGGCTTGCGCGTCGAGTTGCGTCGGCATCAGGTGGGGCGCGGCCTCCACGAGGTGTGGTCGCATTCCCAGCAACTGCAGTCCCTGCGCCGCCTCCAGCCCCAGCAAGCCGCCGCCGACGACGACCGCAGGCCGTCCCGGTCGAACCGCGGCACGCAACGCCTCAGCGTCCTCCAGCGTCCGCTGGACGAAACAGTTGCCGAGTTCCCGGCCGGGCACAGGCGGGACGAACGGATGTGAACCGGTGGCTAGCACCAATGCGTCGTACGGGAGTTCGTTGCCGTCGGCCGTCCGTACCGTGCGTGCTTGCCGATCGACATGGACAGCCGGCGTTCCGGAGTGCACTTCGATCCGTGGGTCCGCCAGGAACCCGGTTGTGACAAGGCTGAGTTCTGCCTTGCTGCGGCCTCCGAGGTAGGTGGACAGCCGCACACGGTCGTAGGCCGGTTCCCGTTCCTCGCCTAGCACAACCACGCGCCACTGGCGATCCCGGTCCAGCTCGCGGAGGGTGTCCACGAGCCGATGACCGATCACCCCGTGCCCGATTACGACCAGGGTGGCTGTCATGGTGTCGGCTCCAGCTCCTGTCCGGCGGAATCTGCCCAGCTTGCACAGAGCCTTTCCAACCGCTCGGTGCAGCTGCCGCAGCCTGTGGTGGCACGAGTGGCCCGAACCAGAGCGGGAACTGTCCGAGCGCCGAGTTCCCAGGCGCCAGCGAGTTGTCGTTGGGAGACGTGGTTGCACAGGCACACCATGGAGTCCGTCCGATTGGCGTCCTCGACTGGGGGGAAGTCCTGCCGGATACCCAGAAAGAGGCTCAGTCGGTCGGAGGGGACGGGCAGGCCGCGCCTGTGCAGATGGCTGACAGTGGCGATCGCATCCGACAGGCCGAGCAGCACGGCGGCGGTGATCCGGTCGCCGTCCAGCGCCAGCCGCGCATAGCGTCGGCCTACGGGGTCGGACAGGCCGACGATCCGGATGTCGCTGTGCTGGAAGGCGGCGGGTGGCCCGATGCACGCCACGTCCACGGCATGAGTGCGCAGGCGCAAAACAGCGGGAGTGGGCCGGTGTGTCACCTCACGGCCGGTCAGCACTGCGGTGAGGGTGTCGGCCTGCGCGAGCGCGGACTCATGGCCTGCCACGGTGCGGCCCGCGTGCTCGGCACAGTCCCCGATGGCGTAGACACGGCTGTCACTGGTACACAACGCATCGTCCACGACGATTCCGTGATGCACCCTGATGCCGGCCGCGCGGGCGAGCCGGACTTCGGGTTCCACGCCGGTGCACAGCACCAGACTGTCGGCCGCCGCCTCGGTGCCGTCGTCGAGTAGCAGGCGGCCCGGCTCGCGACGTACGGCCCGGCGCCCGCCGAGGACGCTGACGCCGGCCTCTTGCAGTCGTGCGGTCAGTAGTGCCGCACCGCTACCGAGCCGTTCGTGCAGCGGGTGGGGTCCGGAGCAGACCAGGGTGGTCACGGTGCCCCGTAGGGCCAGCGCACTCGCCGTCTCCACGCCGAGCGGTCCGCCTCCGAGTACCGTCACGGCTGTGCCCTGTATGCGGTCACAGTCGGTAATCTCGCGCAGTGTGGTGACACCCGGCGCGAGCCGCCCGGTCCGGTCTCTCGCCCCGGGGAGCGGGGGGATCACCGGACGGGCGCCGCAGGCGAGTACGAGGACGTCGTAGGAGTGTGTGGTGACGGTGTCCCCTTGTCGGGCGTGCACCACGCGGCGGGCGGTGTCGACGGCGGTCGCGACGGCTCCGGTCAGCACACGGGCGCCGGGGTCGGCTTCCGGGCGGAGCATGTCGGCATCGAGCCGGCCCTGCAGGACGGTGGTCAGCAACGGACGGTGCTGGACAGGGTGGTACTCCGCGGACAGCACGGTCACGGTTCCGTCGTGCCCGTGACGCCGCAACCCACTCAGCAGCCGGTGAGTAGCGGGGCCATGACCGATGACAAGGATGTGGCTCACGGCGTCACTCCGGGAGGGGGTCGAGCCGGACAGCGCTGACCTTGAATTCGGGCATGCCGCTACGAGGGTCCAGAGCAGGGTTGGTGAAGAGGTTGGCTCGGCCGTCCCCGCCGAAGTGAAAGGGGACGAACACGGTGTCCGGTCGCAGCGTGGGATCGAGCCGGACACGGGCGGTCATGCCGCCTCGGACCGAGGTCACCCGTGCCAGGGCTCCGTCGGCCAGTCCGTGACGGGCCGCCGTGTCCGGGTGGACCTCCACAAATGCTTCGGAGGCGACTGCGGCGAGTTCGGCCACGCGGCGGGTCTGCGCACCTGACTGGTAGTGGGCGAGGATACGGCCGGTGGTGGCGTGCACGGGGTACTCCGCGTCGGTGCCTTCGGCCGGTCCGTCGTGCTCGACGTCGGCGAAACGCGCACGTCCGTCGGGGTGGGCGAATTTGTCGAGGAACAGGCGGGGGGAGCCCGGATGTGAGGTGTCGGTGTCCGGGCACGGCCAGTACAGAGCCTCGCCCGCGTCCAGTCGGTCGTAAGTGATGCCTGAGTAGTCCGCACGTCCACCCCTGGAAGCGGCGCGCAGTTCCTCAAAGACCTCGCGGGGCTCCGTCGGATAGTGCTCGGCCGGTTCACCGAGCCGTACGGCGATGTCGTGCAGGATCTCCAGGTCGCTGCGAACCAGCGGCGGTGGACTGAGCAGGGCACGCCGGCGCAGGACCCGGCCCTCCAGATTGGTCAGGGTGCCCTCCTCCTCCGCCCACTGGGTTACCGGCAGGACCACATCGGCTGCCCGCGCCGTCTCGGAGGGGACGAAGTCGGCCACGACCAGCAGGTTCAGTGAGGCGAGGCGCGCCGCGATCCGCGCCGCGTGCGGGGCGGAGACCACCGGGTTGGAGCCCAGGACGAGCAGCGCGCGAGGTCCGTGCTCCTCACCGAGTGCGTCGAGCAGTTCGTACGCCCGCAGTCCGGGTCCGGGCAGCCGATCGGGCGGCACCCCCCAGACACCGGCAACGTGGGCGCGGTCCGCGGGATCGGTCAGCGAACGGTAGCCCGGCAGTTGGTCGGTCTTCTGTCCGTGCTCGCGTCCGCCCTGGCCGTTGCCCTGGCCGGTGAGACAGCCGTAGCCGCCGCCCGGAGTGCCCGGCAGGCCGAGGGCCAGCGCGAGGTTGATGAATGCCGCCGCTGTCGCCGCGCCCTGCCGGTGTTGCTCGACACCGCGGCCGGTCAGGATGTAGCTGTCGCGGCTCTCGGCGAGCAGATGGACGGCCGTGCGCTGGGCGTGCGCGGAGACGCCGGTGACGGCCTCGGTACGCTCGGGCCACCATGCGGCGGCGCGGGCCGCGACGGTCTCGAACCCGCGGGTGCGTTGGTCGATGTACGCCTTGTCGACCAGTCCGTCGGTGATGGCCAGGTGCAGCAGTCCCAGCGCGAGGGCCAGGTCGGTGCCGGGCGCGGGTTGCAGATGCAGTGTGGCACGGCGGGCGGTGGCGCTGTGGCGCGGGTCCACGACGATCAGCCGGGCTCTGTCGAGATGTTGCATCAGGGGAGGCATGGTTTCGGCGACGTTGGCCCCGGCCAACAGCACGGTCTGCGCCCGCGCGAGGTCGGTGACGGGAAAGGGCAGGCCCCGGTCCACGCCGAAGGCGTCGTTGCCGGCCGCAGCGGCGGACGACATGCAGAAGCGGCCGTTGTAGTCGATATTGCTCGTCCTCAAGGCCAGCCGGGCGAACTTGCCGAGCATGTAGGCCTTTTCGTTCGTCAGGCCGCCCCCGCCGAAGACGGCCAATGCGTCCGGGCCGTACCGGGCTCGGACGCGGCTCAGGCCATCGGCGACGGTGTCCAGAGCGCTGCCCCATGAGGCGGTCAGGAGCCTGCCGTCACGGCCCCGCACGAGGGGAGTGGTCAGTCGGTCGGGTGCGGTGAGGACTTCTTGCGCGGTCCAGCCCTTTTGGCAGAGTCGGCCGCGGTTGACCGGGAAGTCGGCGGGCTCGACGGTCACGGCTGCGGCACTGCGGCCGGTGATCCGGGTGCCGCATTGCAGAGCACAGTACGGGCAGTGTGTCTGGATCGTGGCGAGGGCGTCAGGCACGGCTGGTCTCCCGTATCCCGTCCTGTGCGGTCGAGTCCTGGGCCGCCTCCTGGCGGAGGTAGACGGACCGGATGATCAGGACGCACACGCTGTAGTAGACGAGGAAGGACAGGAAGGCGGGTGTTCCGGAGCCGGAACCGTCCGCGTAGGAGACCGTGAAGGCGACGTTGATGGCCGCCCCGCCCAGCGCTCCCACAGCGCCGGCGATGGAGATGGCCGCGCCGGACAGCCGGCGGGCCCGTGCGAAGGCCTGGGTGGCGTCGGCGCCGCCGGTCACGGCGACCTCCGCGCGCCGGGCGAAGACGCCGGGAATCATCTTGTAGGTGGACCCGTTGCCCAGGCCGCTGAGGACGAAGAGCGCGGTGAATCCGCCGACGAACAGCCCGAAGGAGCTGGTGAGGGAGGCGACGACGAGCAGCGTGGTTCCGGTGGCCATACCGAGGAAGTTCCAGAGGGTCACACGCGCTCCGCCCAGCCGGTCGGCCAGCCGGCCGCCCAGTGGCCGGAAGAGGGAACCGAGGAGCGGGCCGAGGAAGGTGTACCCCATCGCCTGCACGGGTGAAGTGCCGAACTCGTACTGAAGCACCAGTCCGAAGGCGAAGCCGAATCCGATGAATGAACCGAACGTGCCGATGTAGAGCAGGGAGATCCACCAGGTGTCCGGGCATCGGGCGGCCTCGCGCTGAACCTTGGGGGCGGTGCGGACGGCGTCCACGTTGTCCATCAACCGTGCTGCCAGGACCGCGACGACGATGATGAGCGGCAGGTAGACGGCCGCGACGTACTCCGGATGGTCACGTCCGGTGGTGTGGATCACCGCGAGGCCGATCAGCTGGACCGCCGCGACCCCGAGGTTGCCGCCTCCGGCGTTGAGTCCCAAGGCCCAGCCCTGGTGTCGTTGCGGGAAGAAGGCGGTGATGTTTGTCATGGACGAGGCGAATGTGCCGCCGCCCGCCCCGCCGAGGGCGCCGATGAGCAGGAACACCCACAGCGGTGTGCCGGGCTGTCCCACGAAGTACAGGACGAGTGTGGCGGGGACGAGCAGGATCAGCGTGGCGAACACGGTCCAGTCGCGCCCGCCGAAACGGGTGACTGCGTAGCTGTAGGGCAGTCTCAGCAAGGCTCCGACGATCGTGGGGGTAGCCACCAGCAGGAACTTTTCGCCGGGCGTGAACGCCAGTCCGGTTTCGGGGGTCATGAAGAGCACAAGGACGGACCACAAGGTCCACACCGAAAAACCGATGTGCTCGCTGAGAACGGACAGGGCGAGATTGCGGTGGGCCACGCGACGACCGCTCTGGTGCCAGGCGTCCTCGTCCTCGGGGTCCCAGCCGGTGAGCCATGTGCGCTTCGAGTTCTTTTCAGCCATGGTGTGGGTACTCCGGACCGCGCCTTTTGGTTCGGCGCGGACTTGGGGCTGCGGTGGGGGCGGGACGACGGTGTCCGAGCGCGGGCTACGGTGGTTCAGATGTCGCTGGGCGGTGCGGTCAGACGCGTGCGACCAGGGCCTTGCGGAACTGCTCGATGACGCCGTCCAGCAGGTCGGCGCTTTCGGGCCGGATGTCCAGGCCGCCGTCGAGCCGGGTCAGGTGCGTGTCGAGCAGGAAGAAGCTCTGTACGACGTGCCGGGCACCGAGCGAGTGCGCCACCGGGCGCAGTGCGTAGTCCAGTACCAGCACGTGTGCGGTGCTGCCGCCGGTGGCCAGTGGAAGGACGACCTTGTGTGTGAAGCCGTGCTGGGGAAGCAGATCCAGGAACATTTTCAGCAGTCCGGAAAAGCTCGCCTTGTAGGTCGGCGTGGCCAGGACGATGCCGTCGGCCAGGGCGACCTGATTCAGGGCCTCGGCGATCTGTGGGTCTGCGATGTCTGCCCTGAGTAGCGGTTCCGCCGGGAGGTCGCGTACTTTCAGATGCCCGGCGTGCCATTCGTCCTCGGCCAGCCGCCGTGCTACGTAGTCACCGACGAGTTCGGTCCGGGAGATCGGGGAAGGGCTCCCCGAGATCACCAGCACGTGGGACATGGTCACTCCCATGGAGGGGCGGGTTGAGGTCGTCTGCGGTCCGGGAGGGGGCCCGGTACGGGCGGGCCCCCTCCCGGCGTGGTTCAGGACGGCCAGCCGAAAGCGCTGACGGTGTCACGGGCGCGCTGCGGCTCGGGGTCGTTGAAGACGAAGCAGCGCGTGTTGGAGACGCTGCCGCCGGCCGCCTGCGCCGTGGAGAAGATCAACACCGGCTTCGGGGCGCCGTCCCGGGTGACGAAGTTCGCCCGGAAGTTGATGATCGGCGAGTCCTCGTCCCACCGGGAGAGGAAGTCGTCCAGCAGGCCCTGGTCTTCGTAGATCTTGCGGATGTGCTGGCCGACGTACTCCGTCGGCTGTCCGCTGTACTCGACCAAGGCGACGTCGGCCGGGTTGGCGTGCATGACCTGGCCGTTGACGCCGATCAGGTGGATGGCCACCGGCGCGACCTCGTAGAACTCGCGCAGCACCGACTCGTGTTCCTTGGTCGGGGCCAGGACCGGGTTGCTCCGTTCGTCGACCGCGCGGATCCAGGCGGCGGCGTCGGAGGTGGGGTCCACGTCGCTGGTGCTGGGGACCGGCAGCCGCTGGCCGAGTTCCGGTCGGCTGACCCAGTGGATCCTGGCGTTGTCACCTGCGCCGGCGACTACGGCGTTCACTGCGGAGGCGCGCTCCTGCGTGCCGTCGGCGCTGAGGTAGGTGACTCGGGCGTTCTCGATGCGGCCGTTCTTGTCCAGGTCTGCCAGCAGCTGCGGGAGCGCGTCGTTGCCCGCGGCCCGGATCCGGCCGCCGAGGTGGTCGGCCTCTCCGTGCATGAGGACGGACTGCGCCTTGTTGTGCAGCAGGACGGCACCGGTTCGGTCGGTGATCGTGATGCCGACGGAGCTGTTACCGACCACGTCGATCAGCTGCTCGATGGTGGGTGCGCTGGGGTGCTCGGCTGTCATGTTCGACTCCTTCATGTGGGTGGTGAGGCAGGTAGGGGGCCGCGGCGGCCGTCCACCAGGTCGGTAAGGACTCCGGCGACGGCAGCCCGGTTGGAGAGGTAGTAGTCGTGTCCGCCGGGAAAGGTGAACGTCCCGAGGAGCGGGCCGGTGGTGAAGGAGGCCCATGGGGCCATGTCGGCGGGCCGGGCGAAGGGATCGTCCGCGCCGCTGAACAGCGCGATCGGTGCGCGGACCGACCGGTGGGTGACACGGTGTTCCCGGCGCATCCGCACGTCCCGTGCCAGCCATGTACCGCCTGGGCCGTCGTCCTGGCCGGTGGTGTGCTGCAGTGCCGTGAACGCTGCGGCCACGGCGGTGCGCGAGGTGTGGCCGGGCTCCCGGGCGCCGGAGACGGACAAGCTGCGAACGGCGTACCGGGGGTGGGCCTCGAGCCGGATGACCAGTTCGTAGGCGGACAGCGCGCCGAGGCTGTGTCCGAAGAGGTGCAGTCGCCGTCCGTGCGGCAGCAGTGCGGTGATGTCGTCCAGCCAGCGATCGACGGCGGCCGTCACGGATCCGGGTTCCTCCTGGCCGGCCAGTCGGCCGCGCCCGGGCATTTCGCAGTGGAGGGCGGGCAAGGTTTCCGGCAGGTACTCTCCGACGGAGAGGTAGGGCGACTCGACACTTCCGGCGGGCGGAAGAAACAGCACGGCATCGGTCGTTCCTTGAAGGCTGCCTTGTATCATGACGGCCCGTTCCACTATGCCACCTCCTCGCATCGCGGCACGACTGTTCTCACCTATACGGAGAGGAAGTTTTTTTCGATGTCCTTGAGGGTGCGGAAGGAGTCGAGGTCGACGGCTGTGAACTCCATCATTTCGCCGCGCAACTCTTCGATGTGCAGGACAAGTTCCACGAATTGCAGTGAACTGATGATCCGTGACTCGATGATGTCGGTTTCCGGATTCACGTCGTCCTCGGTGAGTTCGGGGTTGCGGCGAAGGATCCAGGCGCGTACGTCCCGCCAGGTGGCCGCCATCACAGAATCTCCGAGCCGGCCAGTTGTGTGACGAAGGCGTTGAACGCCGCGACCCGGTCGGCGACCTCTGAGATGAGCGCCAGGTCGGAGGGACTGATCGGGCCACGCCGGTGCCCCTCGCCGCGCAGCGCGATCAGATGGCCCCCGTGCACTCCCCGGTAGGTCATGGGCAGGGCCACAGCCGACTCCGCCTGCCACTGGTGCAGCCGCGTCAGGTGCCCCGGGTCGGTCTGCTTCACCAGGCCTTCGTGTGCGCTGATCACGATCTTTTCGGTGTCGTTCTCGGAGAGGAGGTTCCGCACCCCCTCCAGTGCCGTGGAGTAACCGGTCGGCGACTGGACGACGAGCTGGGAGTGGGTGGCCAGGGCCCCCAGGGAGATGGCGGAGGCGAAGAACGGGACACAGGCCTTGGCGACCGCCGGCACGACCTCCTTGAGCTGAGGGGTCTGCTGCACGGTTGCACTGATGTGGGCGAGGAATCCGAGGGATTCCTCGGCGGCTTTGCGGCCCGCAATGTAGCGCAGTGCGGTGTTCCAGTTTTCGGTCGAGGTTTTCTGGTCGTTCTCAGGCATGAATATCCCTCAGTGGCGAAGGTGCTGGGGAGGTCGCAGTGCGGGAATTTGGAGAATTCATCCGCACGATTGCCAGGAGATGAGCAGCTCCAGTCGTGCTGGCTTTTTCGCACTTTGACCCTAGCAGTGGCATTCGCGCGCCGCAACACCTTCCCCTTTTCCTGGACCATTACCGGGAATAGGGTCGGCAAAGAAGCGCGCGTATATCCGTGAAACGGTCCGGCTGTTATTCCGTGACGGAATTGCGTGAACCGTGGGGTGATGTGTGCGCCGTAGTGGGCCGGTGGCGGCCTACCAGGGTCAGACGAAGCGGACGTCCGGGTCGAGCAGGCACAGCTGCCCGTCAGCGAGGTGCAGCCGGTCGTTGCTGTAGTTGAGCGCGGCCGACCGCAGGTCCCGCAGGCTCTTTTCCAGCCGTGTCGGCGAATCCTGCAGATATCCGTGGCGCAGACCTACGGCGTCCACCAACTCGTCGACGGCCCGGTAGCACTCCTCGGAGGCGGTGATCTTCAGACTGTTCAGTTGGAGCTGACTGCTCGCGTCGGACAGGTCGACGTTGCTCGCCACCAAAGTCTCAGTACGGCGGAGCAGGGCGTGGACCGTGTCGAGGCGCTGCCTCACCCGGGAGAGCCGGGTCATCAGCAGTTGCGAGCTCAGGTCGAAGCGTTTGCGGCCGGCCGGGTCGCGTAGCAAGCGCACCACTCGGGACAGGGCCCCGGCCGCGGTGCCCAGCCATACCGCTGACCAGCCGATGTGGGCCAGTGGTCCGAACACGGACTGTGCGATCTGGTGGAAGGCGCCGTGTTGACCGATCACCTGGTGTGCGGGGATGGATCCGGTGAGCGTCAGGGGCAGGCTGTGGCTGGCGCGCATCCCCATCGGGCACCACTCGCCGGTGCCCTCGATCCGCAGCTGATGCCGGTGGGCGTAGACGAGGGAGACGTGGTGGTCGGCGGTCGCGTGCGGGCTGCGCATGGTGATGAGGAATCCATCCGCCGCGGCGCCGCCCGTCACGATCGGCGCGACCCGGTCGATCATCAGGGTGCCGTCGCTCTCCTGCAAGGGCGCGTACGAGCGGAACAGATGACCGCCCTTGCCTGGTTCGGTGGTCACCGAGGCCAGGTACAAGTCGCCGGCGGCGAGTTGGGCGAGCAGTTCTTCACGCAGTGGTGAGGCGGCGTACCGGACGATCGCCTCGGACTGCTGGCAATGCATCGCGAAAATCATCCCGACGGACATATCGACACGGCCGAGAGCCATGCTGGCGTCCACCAGATCGGTGAGGGTGCCCGAACAGCCTCCGTGTTCGGCGGGTACGAGCAGCCCCAGCAGTCCGGTGCGGCGCATCTGCGCGAGGGCCTGCTCGGGGAAGACGGCGTCGCGATCGGTGGCCTCCAGGTGCTCCTCGGCCACCCGTGCAACGGAGGCGACACGCTCGGCGAGACTCGTCGCTGCCCCCTCCTGGGCCGACGCGGACGTCTGCGGTGGTGTGACCTTGGCCGAAGTAGTCGTCACGATGCCTCATTCCGGTGGACGGCGGACGTGTGCAGCGACCGGTGGTCGATCTTTCCGTTGTGGGTCAGGGGCAACGCGTCCCACTCCCGCCAGCGCCTGGGCACCATCGCGGCCGGCAGCTGCGCGTTCAGCGCCTCTTGCAGTACGGTCGCGGAAACCGGGGTGCGTACGCTGTAGTGGGCGACCAGTTCACCGTGCTCGCCCTCGCCGGAGACGACGACCGCGCACTGGTCCACGGCCGGGTGCCGGCTGAGTACCACCTCGATCTCACCCAATTCCATCCGGACTCCGGACACCTTCACCTGGCGGTCACTGCGGCCGAGGTAGTACACGACGCCGTTGTCGACGCGGGCCAGGTCGCCTGTCCGGTACAAGCGGCCGGTAGCGGAAGTGGCGTCGAAGGGGTCGCGGAAGAAGGCTCGATTCGTGGCGTCGGGGTCGTTGAGATAGCCCAGGCCCACACCCGTGCCGCCAACGAACAACTCACCGCTTTCGCCCGGTTCCGCCGCCCGCCACCGGCCGCTCTCGGTCTCCTCGACCAGTACGTACAGCGCGGTGTTGGCGACAGGGATGCCAACGGGCAGTCGAACACCGGTCAGGTCAGCGGCCGTCACGACATGGTGGGTCACGTCATCCGAGCACTCCGTGGGACCGTATGCGTTGACTATGGACACGTGAGGCAGGACTCCCAGAGCACGTTCGGCGACCGCCGGATACAGCTCCTCCCCGGTGGACAGCAGCCACCGCAGTGAGGGCAGTCCCCTCTCGCCGCCGACGCGGCTCAGATGGTCCGCGAGCCAGCCGATGACGGTGGGGACGAGTTCCACGACGGTGACGGCCGCAGTATCAAGGACGTCGATGAGCCAGCGGGGCAGACGCATGGCATCGTCGCCCACCACTACCAGCCGTCCGCCGACCAGCAGTGGGCACAGCATCTGCCAGACGGAGATGTCGAAGACCAGCGGAGCGGTGAACGCGACCGCGTCGTCCGGGCCCAGGTCCAGATCGGTCGCCTTGGCCCACAGATGGTTGAGCATGCCCTGGTGCTCGACCACGGCCCCCTTGGGCCGGCCGGTGGTGCCGGAGGTGAAGATCGTGTATCGGACTTCGTGGGAGCGGTCGCCACTGCGGCTCGGCAGTGTGGCGGCCTGGGCGTTTGACTCCGGCAGGAGCAAAATGTCGGTCTTCCCGGTCACGGCGGCCGCCCGCGCCGCGTGCGCGGTGCCGCCGCTGTAGTCCACCAGTAGCCTGGCCCGGCTGCGACCGAGTACGTCACGGACACGAACTTCGGGCCAGTTCTGGTCGAGCGGCAGATACGAGGCGCCCAGGGCTTCCAGCGCGAGGAAGACGACCGGGGTGTGGACGCTGCGGCTTCCGACTGTGGCCACGACGTCACCGGGTCGCACCCCTGCGGTGCTCAGCGCGTCCCGCGTCGCCGCGACGCGGCCCAGTAACTCTTGGTAGCTCACGGTTCGATCGCCGTCGACAACGGCCGGGCGGTCGGGGTCGCGTTCGGAGTGACCGATGACATGGTCCAGCAGGGCGGTCCCGGTATCGAGCGCACGGGTATGGCGCAGGGCGAGCTTTCGCGCTCGGTCAACGCTGTCGGGCATCAGGGGAAGTTGTGCCCGCACCGGGGTTGAGGTCGTGTGCGTGGGGAGGGAAGTCATCGCTGGCCCCCTTCCGAACCCGGGGCGCTGTGCCGGTCGAGGTCGTGGAAGAACCCGTCGACCGGCCTCAACCGGCCGCCTTCCTGGGCGCGTGTGTGCACATGTTGCCCGACCGTCAGATCCAGAACGCCGAGCCCGAACGGCGAGAAGACCACCGTGCGGTCGGCCGGTGCCTTCAGCGCCCCGGTGAGTACGTCATACAGAGTGCCGTCCAGGAAATCCCGTCCGCCGGTGCGCTGTTCGGCGAGGTGGACCGACGTGGCCGCCTTGAGGACGTGCTCGATGTCATCCACCACGTTGAAGCTGTCCAGGATGACGTCCGTGCCCAGGTCGCGCAGCGACACATGCAGCACCAGCGGGTGGTGGGCGAACCAGGACGGATCGAGCAGGTGTGGTGTTGCTGCGGTGGTCGCGCAGACGATGACGTCGCTGGAGCGGACCAGTTCCTCCGCGGAGTCCAGCACATGGACCGACGCGCCGTCCTTGGTGGTGCGCAGGTGGTCGGCGAATGCGTGCGCGTACTCGGTGGACAGGTCGTGGACGGCGTACTCGCGCGGGGTCCGGTCCAGTGCGGCCAGGTAAGAATGCACATGCCGCGCGATGAGTCCGGTTCCGAGGTAGCCGACGCGCCCGGGCGCGGGCCGGTTCTCACCGAGGGCACGGGCTGCCACGGCGGCGGAGGCGGCCGTCCGCACAGCACTGATGATCGAGCTCTCCAAACAGGCGTATGGATAGCCGGTGGTGGGGTCATTGAGGATCAGGACCGCGGATGCGCGAGGGATGCCGTAGTCGAGGTTGGAAGGGAAGCTGGAGATCCACTTGATGCCGTCGACCGGCTGGCCGCCACCCACCGACGCGGGCAGGGCGATGATGCGGGCTGTGGGCCGGTCGGGGAACCTGAGGAAGTACGACGGAGGGTTGACCGTGTGGCCCTCCCCGTGCAGGCGGTAGGTGGCCTCGACGAGGTCGATGACCTCCGTCTGCCGTCCGTCGAGCACCTCGTGCACGGTGCTTCCCGGAACCACGCAGAACTGGGGGGCTTTGGTCTGCTCGCTCACGATGTCTCCAGGATCTTGTCCAGGCCGTCCTGGCCGTAGTAACGGCCGACCCATGTGTCGTTGTAGATGGTGTTGATGTAGCGCTCTCCCAGGTCGGGCGCTATGGCCACAGCTGTGCGCGTGGCGCCCCCGTGGTGCGAGAACCACTGCGCGGCGGCAGTGATCACCGTTCCGGAGGAACCCCCGAGGAGAAGTCCGCGGGCGGCGAGCCTGCGGCAGGTGTGGATGGTGTCCACCTCGTGGATGCGGATGACCTCATCCACGAGATCGGAGTCGATCAACGGCATAGGCGCACTGGCGCCGAGCCCCGGGATGTGCCGCGGCCCGGGGGCGCCGGCGAAGCTCACAGAGCCCACGCTGTCGACTGCGATGATGCGGATCTCCGGCCGGTGCTCACGGAAGTAGCGGGCGCAGCCCATCAAGGTTCCCCCGGTGCCTGTTCCGATGAAGAGGGTGTCGAGATCGGGGAAGTCCTTGGCGAGGAGGGTTGCGGTGTTCTCGTAGTGGGCTATCCAGTTGGCCGGGTTTTCGTACTGGTTGAGCCAGACGTGATGCGGGTTGCGTGCGCAGTTGCTGCGAACGTACGCCTTGCGGGCAGCGAGGTAGCTACCGGAGGCATCGGGTTCGTCCACGACGACGACCTCGGCCCCGAAAGCTCGTATCAGCGCCATGGTGGCCGGGTTGCAGTTCGGGTCGGTGACGCAGATGAACTTCATCCCCTTGGAAGCCGCGATCACGGCGAGCGCCACACCGAGATTCCCGGAGGAGGACTCGACAAGAACCGAGTCCGGCCCGATCAGCCCGTCGCGCTGGGCTGCCTCTACCATCCGGACGGCGGGCTGAATCTTGATGGAGCCTGCGAAGTTGAAACCCTCACACTTGAGATGCAGCGGAAGCCCCAGGCTGGTGCGCAGGTCGATGTACACATCGCCGTCGATGAGTTCGTGCGCTGCGGAGATGACGGTCATGAACAGTCTTCACTTCCGTTCATCGGCGCGGTCCGGTGGCGGGCCGTGCCGAGGGGGTGGGGAACCGACGAAGCGGATGGCGCAAGGTAGTGGCAACGGCCCCTCGCGGACCGGCTCGGTGTCGTGAGCGCGAGGTCCGGGGCCACGGGTTTACGGGTGGGGGGGGGGAACCGCGGGTGCCGGCCGGGCCCGGGAGATCCGGCGTTGGGCCGGTGGGACGTGTCCTCCAGTCAGCCATGTGCATCCCGTCGAACAGGCAGGGCTCGGTCGGCAGAGACTGGGCACGTACTCGCCGCGGCCGCGAGGATGCGGGGCGGGTAGGCGCGGTGCCCTGCCTCTGACCTCACACTGACACCGGTGTGTCGAGAGTCATGACGAGAAACGCTCAAGAGCCAGGTGGCACTTGGTGCGGGGGTTGCCGGAATGTGAACACGGCCTCCGTCTGGTCCTGTGCTCCGATGGAGGGGAAGCGGTCGACCAGTACGAAGGCCGTAGGAGCGTGAGTTTGCTACGTCACGGTGTCCGGCTGCTGGTTCCAGCCAATGCGCCGGCTAGCCCTGACCGGTTGCTCTGTCACGTCTGTGGCCGTAGGGAACACTTATCGGACGGGGGTGCTTACACCTGCCCTGCCCGACTCGTACGCCGAAACACGACCGGCCCCGGCCTCGGCGGTCATTACGGGCGTAGCCGCATCGGCAGCGGCTTCTGGGAGAGGCAGGCCTCACAGCTGACGATGGCCTCTTACTTCGTTGGGGTTTCCGGTCGTACCGAGCGCGAGATCCGTGTATGCGCTCTTGTGCGAGTTCAGTATCGTGGTCTGCAGTTGCTGCAACGGGTAACCCGGTTCAATTCCAATCTCGTCTATGAGCCGGGTACGCAGGCGGACGAACACCTCGAGGGCAGCAGCACGGCGCCCATTGAGGGCTAAAGCGCGCATGTACTGAGCGTGCAGTCCCTCATGGTAAGGATGCTCACTCGTCAGTGAGGCGAGTTCGGCGATCACCTGCTGGTGCAGGCCGGCCTCGATGCGAGCGTCGATCAGTGCCTCGATCGTGTCCAGCCGGGACTCCTCCAGCATGAGCCTGCGCGCCTCCAGCACGGCTCCGGCGGGCACGTCCGTGAGGACGCTGCCGCGCCACATGCCCAGCGCCTGCTCGAGTTCCTGAATGCCGGTGTGACTGTCGCCGTCGGCGAGAGCATGGCGCCCCTGGTCGGCCAGCTGCATGAAGTCCAGCCAGTCCAGGCGCAGGTCGGAGCTGTGCAGGCGGTAGCCGTTGTCCTGGGTGACCAGCAGTTGGTCCGCGACATCCTCGGCCGTGAGTTCGGTGATGCCGGCGAGCGCCTTGCGGATGTTGAAGATGTACGTCTGCAGGGTCCGCAGGGCGGTGACGGGTGGCTGCTCGGGCCACAGCTCGCGGGTCAACGTGGAGACGGGCACCACCTGATCCGGGTGCATGCCGAGCATTGCGAGGACCGTCCGTATTTTGGGTGCCACGCTTACCTGTTTCTCGGCATCCTCGGCATGAAGGCGCATCGGACCCAGCAGTCCGATTCTCGCTCGGGCCTGCTTTCGGGTCTCCATGGGTCCGACTGCGGCACCGTACATCTGACCTGCCGCACACATGCTGACGCGCATACCGTCCCCTCCTCGTGGTCGAGCGTTCAGCAGTCGTCGTGCATATGCATGGGGACTGCTACGCCAACATACGTAGCGTAACTCCGCCGTAACCAGATGGAGATCAAGCCGCTTGGCTTTTTCCTGTCTGTTCCGAACTGGCCAGAAGAGGTGCGCGAGGTGTCATCGTGACGGCATGCGAAAGCGATGGCTCCGTACCCGCCATGCATTGTCCGGAGCCATCTACGATTGTTTTTCGTCAAATCGACCGAAAGGTCAGCGGCCGCATCTCTCGCATATTGAGATGCCCGGGCGATGCCATTTGCAATGTCTTTGCTCAAGTGTCCGAGCGGGTGGGCCGCCGTGACAGATGATTCTCATGCCCTTCATGTCGCTCACTCGCTGCCGTCACGTGAGTCGGGCTCGGCATGCGGAAGGGCGGTGAGTGCAGCTACCTCGCCGCGGCACAGCATCACGATGGCGTTGCAGCTGCACTTGCAGTACTCGACCTCACCATTCGACGTCGAGTGGGCGGACAAGAGGCGCCAAGTCGGCGTGCCGGTGGAGGACGTGCAGCCCCAGGCCTGTAGCGGACACCTTTCCGCGGCCGGCGGGACCGCCGTACCACTGGTCCCTGCGCCCGACTGGAGCGGAGGTTGCGATATCTCAGCGGAGACCGGGCCGGACGGGAGAGTGTTCGGCATCGGCGTCTTCTCCCTTCGGTGCCGTGCTGCCGGAGGGCGGCACGACGGGTTCGGGCAGGGTGTGGAACAGGAGCCAGGCGAGGAAGGGCATCAAGATGAGTGGGGCCAAAGCGGTCTGCAGCGATGTCCGGTCAGCGAGGGTTCCGATGACCGGGCTGATCAGACCACCGATGCTCACGGTGAGACCGAGGGTGATACCACTGGCAGTGCCGACCCGAGAGGGCAGGTAATCCTGACCAAGCGTGACCTGGAGCGAGAACGGGATGTACAGACCGGCGGAGGTCAGGATGACGAACAGGTAGAGAGCCGGTCCCGGGACGAAGACCAGACCGGCGATCGACCCAGCCGTCAGCAGGTACGACCAGCGCGAGACCCGAACCCGGTCCCAGCGGTTCGCCAGCGCACCGCCCAACACGCTGCCCACCGCGCCGCCCAGGTACAGGAGGAACAGTGCGGCCGTGCCGGCGGCCTTGCTGCCGTCCATGCGCTCGGTGGCGTACAGGGAGACGAATGTGCTCAGGCCGATGAAGGCGATGGAGCGGCACACCACGGCAAGCGAGAGCCGCACGAAGGACGCCTTGTCGTCCTTCGCCGTTACGGGCGACGCGGCCGCGTCAGACAGGCGGGTTTCCAGCACGCGCAGCACGGGAAGACAGAGCGCGGCACCGACCACGGCTGGCAACAGGAGCAGCGGAGTGAGGCCCAGTCCCCCGACGGCTACCACGGCGGCGACCATGACCGGGGCCAGCGCGAAGCCGAGGTTGCCGCCCAGCGAGAACCAGCCCATCGCACTGTGGCTGCCGTCGCTGGCGACTCTGGCCACCCGCGCGGACTCCGGGTGGTACGCGGCGACACCGACTCCGGAGACCGCGACGACCGCCAACGTCACTGCGTAGGAGTCGCTCACCCCGCTCAGCGCGATGCCCACCCCTGCGAGCAGGGTGCTGACCGGCAGCAGCCAGGGCATCGCCCGGCGGTCGGTCAATACGCCGAAAACTGGTTGAGCCACCGATGACAGCAACGAGGCAGCGAGCACGATGCCTGAGACGGCGGCATAGCTGTATGCGCGCTCGGCAACGAAGAAGGGCACGAGAGAGGCGACAGCACCCTGGTAGACGTCAACGCAGCCGTGCCCGAGGGATAAGAGCGTGATCGAGAATTTTCTTCGCACCTCATTATCGTGAGCGGTGCCCGTTGTGTCGCGCTTCCGATAAACTGCCAGACGATGACGAAAATCCGCCACACGCCCGTAGCCCCTACCCGCACACAGCGACTGGCGTCCGGAGCGGAGATCGAAGCGCACCGGCACGACGACCACCAGATCGTCTATGCGGGCCGGGGCGTGCTGTCCGTGACCACGAGCGCCGGTTCCTGGGTCGCTCCGGCAACTCGCGCCATCTGGGTTCCCGCCAATACCGTCCATGCCCACCAGGCACACGGCGATCTCGAGCTGCACCTCGTAGGGCTCCCCGCGCGGGAGAACCCGCTGCGTCTGGATGCGCCTACCGTGCTCTCCGTAAGTCCTCTGCTACGGGAGTTGATCATCGCCTATACCCGCACGGAGGACGACGGCAGCCCGGAGCGGATGCGGCTGTATGCGGTGCTGCTCGACCAGTTGCGGATTTCGGTGCAGCAACCCATGCACCTGCCCACACCGAGCAATGCCGTGCTGCGGAGGGTATGTGACCTCCTGAGGGCCGACCCGTCGGACAGCCGCACACTCGCCGAGCTGGGGCGGGAGGTCGGAGCGAGCGATCGCACGCTCTCCCGGCTGTTCAACAAGGACCTCGGCATGACGTTCCCTCAGTGGCGCACCCAGCTTCGGCTCCACCACGCACTGGTTCTGCTGGCCGAGCAGACGCCGGTGACCAAGGTCGCGAACCAGTGCGGGTGGTCCTCCACCAGCGCCTTCATCGATGTGTTCCGCCGGGCGTTCGGTCATACGCCGGGGACGCACTCCCAATGACCAGGCCGGCTCGAGCCGGCAGTCCGCAGTGCTGCAGCGCGGGGCTTTGAACCGCTTGGTGGAGACAGCGGCACTCAATGAGGTGCTGTCTGGTCCGGCCGGTCGACGTCGGAGACGAGTGTGCCGCGCCGAGTAAGCCAGGTGATCGCCCACAGGATCACGCCGATCAGCAGCAGGATCCCTGCGATGCGGTACTGGTCGGCGGGGCGTCCGGAGGACCAGGGCACGACCAGGTAGAGACAAGTGATCGTACCTACCACGGGCAGCACACGGCCTGCCTTGAAGTGCTGCGTGTCGACCCTGTCCCGGCGCAGCACGAGGACCGAGAGGTTGACGCCCGCGAACACCGTGAGCAGAAGCAGCGACGTCGTCCCGCCCAGCAAGGCCACGACCGGGCTGTCGGGTTTGAGCGAGACAAAGACGATGAGGCCGAAGGCGATGGCAGTGGTGAACAGGATCGCCACATGTGGAGTGCGCCGTACAGCATGCACCTTGGACAGGGAAGGCGGCAGCACCCCCTGCTTGCTCATGCCGTACAGCAGACGGCTGGCCATCAGCATGTTGATCAGCGCGGAGTTGGCCACCGCGAACATGGAGATGAACGGTAGCAAGTCAGTGATGGGGAAGTCGGGCGCGGCCGTCTGCACCACTGTGGCCAACGGAGTCTCACTGGAGGCGAGTCGGCCGACAGGGACTACAGCCACAGCGCAGACGGACACCAGGACGTAGATCAGTCCGGTGATGCCCAGGCCAGTGAACATCACGCGGGGAAAGACACGCGCCGGGTCCCTTGTCTCTTCCGCCATGTTGACTGAGTCCTCGAAGCCGACCATCGCGAAGAAGGCCAGCGACGTCGCGGTGCTCACCGCCAGGAACACGCCCTTGTCGGAGCCGGTTTCGAAGGCGACGGCACGGGAGAAGTCCGCGTTTCCGCCCGCGATGAAATAGCCGCTGATCAGGACGACGAGGAGCAAACCGGAAAGCTCCACCGCGGTCAGCAGCACGTTGATCCTGAGACTCTCGGCGACACCGCGGAGGTTGACCAGCATCACCAGGCACATGAAACCGAGGGCGATCAGCAGGATGAGGCCGTTCCCCGCGTCGATCCCGAAGCCCGTCACCAGATTCGCCGCGAAGGCCCGGGAGGCCGCTGACGCCGAGGTGATGCCGGAGCACATCACGGTGAAGCACACCAGGAAGGTCAGGAAGTGCTTACCGAACGCCTTGTGCACGTACAGGGCGGCACCAGCAGCCTGCGGGTACTTGGTGACCAACTCCAGGTAGGAGCAGGCGGTGACCAGTGCGACGGCGAACGCGATGACGAACGGCAGCCATGCCGCGCCTCCGACCTCCCCCGCGACCTGTCCGGTCAACGCGTAGATGCCGGTCCCGAGTATGTCGCCGATGATGAACAGCAGCAGCAGACCCGGGCCCATCACCCGCTTCAGTTCAGGTCGGCCATCGGTACTCGGTGCGGAGGAACCGGGTAAGTGCGTGTCAGACATGGCGCACTCCTTGTCGTGGTGGTGGTCGTGGGACTGCGTTGCTCACGGCATTCTTGCTCAACTGATCGCCGCGATGCAGACGATAAGGATCGTGACGTGCGCACACCTGCGATTCAGCCGCTTGCAGGACTCCGTCAGGTCTGTCTCGGTCTTGATGTCGTGTGTGGCCTGCTGGGCAGGGGCTGGTGGCAGGTGGTGCAGATGCCGGTCCAGCACCTCAGGACGTCCTGGAGGGCGTCGAGGACCTGGTGGAGGGTGAGCCCGGTGAGAACCGAGGAGTTCGCCTGCGCCTGGTCGACGATCGCTCCGAAACTCTCCGGTGCGCCGATCGGCTCGCCCTCGGCGGCAACGGACGAGGACCGCGGGACAGCCGAGAACGCCGGCGCCTTCCCCATGGGCCGGCAGGCCTTCGACATCGCCCTCCGCCCCCCCGGAGCAGGATTACCCAGGCCCACGCGGCATGGACACCGGCTGTGGGGCACTGGCCATCGCCAGGCAGGACCGAGAACGCGGCCCGGCGCGGTGCCGGGGAGAACTTCCCGCGCCGCGGTCCACCGTCCGCGAGGTGTTCGCAGCGCACCTGCCCGCAGGAAGCACCTGCCTGCAGGGGCGGATCCCGCAGAAGCTGAGCGACGGCCGCGGTCCGTCCGGCAGGATTCCGCGGCACACTGTCACCGACCGCGCCCTGGCCGGTCGGCCGGCCCCTCCTGGTGCCACTCGGCCTGACCGCCGTGACCTTCCTGACGGGCCTGCGCATCGCCGGCAGCCGCCGGCCGGTCCTCGGCATCGCCCTGGTCACGGCATCCGTCGCGGTCGGCGCGCTCTGGTACCGGCGCCACCACCGGCGCCCCGGGTGAGGCGTACCGGCAGCGCGGCGCCCGGCCACCGAGCGGCGAAGAGGCACAGGCGGACTTCATCACGCACCGCGGGCGGTGCCTCCCGTCGCGACGTCCGTGACGGTGCGGGCGTGCTGGCTGCGGTTCCGGCACCGGCGGTGTCGACCTTGCGGCTGCGAGGCCGCCTCGCCGGGTGCCCCGGACGACGGACGGCGAGATCTCGGCCAAGCGGTTGCGGGACCCGGTCCGTCCCGCGGATGATCCGGTGGGGGCCGGCCGGACCGGCCTGATGCCCGAGGCCACCCGGTGAGAAGGGAACTCCCCATGGTCGAGCAGGACGAGCACTTCGACGTCGTGGTCCTCGGAGCGGGGCCCGGCGGCTACGTGGCCGCCGTCCGCGCCGCCCAGCTGGGCCGGCGCGTCGCCGTCGTGGAGGAGAAGTACTGGGGCGGCGTCTGCCTGAACGTGGGCTGCATCCCGACCAAGGCGCTGCTGCGCAACGCCGAGCTCGCGCACATCCTCACCCGCGAGGCCAAGACCTTCGGCATCAGGGTCGACGGGCAGATCTCCTTCGACTACGGCGAGGCGTTCCGCCGCAGCCGCAAGGTCGCCGACGGCCGGGTCAAGGGCGTCCACTACCTGATGAAGAAGAACAGGATCACGGAGTACGAAGGCCGCGGCACGTTCCTCGACCCGCACACCCTCCAGGTGACCGACTACGAGGGCACCACCCGCACGATCGGCTTCGACCACTGCGTCATCGCCACCGGCGCCACCCCCAGGCTGCTCCCCGGCACCCGCCGCACCTCCCGCGTGGTGACGTACGAGGAGCAGATCCTCGCCGAGGACCTGCCGCAGTCCATGGTCATCGCGGGCGCCGGCGCCATCGGCATCGAGTTCGCCTACGTGCTGCACCACTACGGCGTGAAGGTCACGGTCGTGGAGTTCCTGGACCGCATCGCCCCGACCGAGGACGCCGACGTCTCCGCCGAACTCGCCAGGCAGTACCGCCGTCTGGGCATCGACGTGCTCACCTCCACCCGGGTGGACGCCATCGACGAGTCCGGCCCCCGGGTCCGCGTCACCGTCACCGGCAAGGACGGCTCCCAGCAGGTGCTGGAGACCGACAAGGTGCTCCAGGCGATCGGCTTCGCCCCGAACGTCACCGGCTACGGTCTGGAGAACACCGGCGTGGCCGTCACCGAGCGCGGCGCGATCGACGTCGACGGCCGCTGCCGCACCTCCGTCCCGCACATCTACGCCATCGGTGACGTCACCGCGAAGCTGATGCTGGCGCACACCGCCGAGGCGATGGGCGTGGTGGCCGCCGAGACCCTCGCGGACGCCGAGACGATGGAACTGGACTACGCGATGATCCCGCGCGCCACCTACTGCCAGCCGCAGATCGCCAGCTTCGGCTACACCGAGGCGCAGGCACGCGAGCGGGGCTTCGACGTGAAGGTGGCGAAGTTCCCGTTCACCGCGAACGGCAAGGCGCACGGCCTGGGCGACTCCACGGGCTTCGTGAAGCTCATCAGCGACGCCCGGCACGGCGAGCTGATCGGCGGCCACCTCATCGGCCCGGACGTCACCGAGCTGCTGCCCGAACTGACCCTGGCCCAGCAGTGGGACCTCACCGTCCACGAGGTCGCCCGCAACGTCCACGCCCACCCGACCCTGGGCGAGGCGGTCAAGGAGGCGGTCCACGGACTCGCCGGACACATGATCAACATGTGAGCCGGCCGCCCGCGCGACGGGAGTCCGGGCAGGACCTGACGAAGCACTCCTAGGGGACACCCAGTTCGAACAGGATGTAACCCGCGTAGGAGCCGGAGGCCAGCGCCGCCACGCCGAGCAGCGCGGCCAGCGACGGCAGGGTGAGGCGGCGCAGGCCGGCGGCGACGGGGACGAACAGCGGGAAGAGGGGGAGCAGGTAGCGCGAGACGTTGGCGAAGTACTGCTGGGTGCCCATCACCATGGCGAAGGACACCACCGTGTAGACGACGAGCACGGCGGGCGGGCGCAACTGGAGCAGCAGCACCGTCAGCACCGGCACCAGCAGCACCACACCGACCCCGATCACGTCCGGGAAGGCCATCGCGAAGAGGTAGTCGAAGTGGCCCACCGGGACGGAGGAGAGCACGTCGAGGGTGTGCCGTCCGTAGTCGAACTTGTGGGCCCAGGCGCCGTCCTGGAGTTTGGAGTAGCCGTTCCAGTCGCCCATGCGGTGGCCGACCCAGCCCAGGTAGCCGGCCAGCCCGAGCGGGGCGATCGCCACCGCGGCCAGCGGGCGGACGACGCCGTCCCGGCGGCGGTACAGGGCGAGCAGCGCGGCCACCGCGAGCGCGGCCGCCAGGGCGACGGCGGTGGGGCGGCTGAGCCCGGCCGTGAAGGTCAGGACGCCGGCGGTGAGCCAGCGGCGGGTCATGACCGCGTGACAGGCCCAGGAGGCGAGGGCCACGTACAGGGACTCGGAGTACACCGCCCACTCCGCGCCGGAACCGGGCCAGACCGCCCACAGGCCCACGGCGATCAGACCCGCCCGGCGCCCGGCCAGCCGGGCGGTGACGGCGTGGACGCCGAGCGCCGCCACGAAGGAGGCGAGGACGGAGACGGTCATGCCGGCGCCGTAGGGGCCGAGGCCGGTGCACTCCGAGACCAGCCGCATCAGCGCCGGGTACAGCGGGAAGAACGCCGCCGAGTTGCCCTCCAGGGTGATCAGACCGGTGGCGCCGGGCAGCGGCTCCAGGGCGGGGTCGTAGCCGTGCAGGGCGACCTGCTGGTACCACCAGCCGTCCCAGCTGCCCAGCACGTCCCAGGGGTGGGCGCCGCCGCCGAAGCGCGGGTGCTTCTCGCGGAAGTCGCCCGCGGAGTCCAGCAGGTACAGGAAGACGGCGAAGCCGGCGAGCTTCAGCACGCCGTACGTCGCCAGCACCGGCCCGTGGTGCGCGGCGGCGCGGCGCAGACGCCGGCGCAGGTCCGGGCCGGCGGGGAGGCGGCCGGGCCGGTCGTCCCCGCAGGGGCGCGAATCGGCCGGGTGGGCCGGGGCGGTGGTCATGACGAGGCGGGTCCTGTCTTACGGCGGGCGGGACGGCCGGGGAACACCCAGGCCCGGAAGAGGAGGAAACGCACCAGGGTGGCGGCCAGGTTGGCGGCGACGAGCACGGCGAGCTCGACGCGGGGCGCGGCCGCGGGCGCGGCGTGGTGCAGGACCGCCAGCGAGCCGCTGGTGAGCGCCAGGCCGACCAGGAAGGCGGCCAGGCCCTTGAGCTGGTGGCGCACGGCGCCGCCCCGGCCCCGGATGCCGAAGGTGAGCCGGCGGTTGGCGGCGGTGTTGGCCAGCGCGCTGGCCAGCAGGGCGAGCGCGTTGGCGGCCTGCGGCCCGGCCGCCGGCCGGAGCGCGGAGTACAGCAGCAGGTAGAACAGGGTGCTGGCGACGCCCACGGTCGCGAACCGCAGCAGCTGGGGGACCAGGCCGGGCGGCAGCTCCGGGCCGTCGTCGTGCCCGCCGCCGCGGCGCAGCGCGCCGAGGGGCAGCCTGCCGCAGGCCAGGGCCCGGCCCAGCCGGGCGATGCCCCGCAGGTCGGCCAGTGCCGTGGACACGATCCGCACCCGGCTGTCGGGATCGTCCACCCAGTCCACCGGCACCTCGTGGATGCGCAGCCCGGCACGCTCGGCGATCACCAGCAGCTCGGTGTCGAAGAACCACGCCCGGTCCTCCACCAGCGGCAGCAGTCGCTCGGCGACGTCGCGCCGCACCGCCTTGAACCCGCACTGCGCGTCGGAGAACCCCACGGCGAGCGTGCCGCGCAGCAGCGTGTTGTAGCAGCGGGAGATGAACTCCCGCTTCGGGCCGCGCACCACCCGGGAGCCGCGGGCCAGCCGGGTGCCGATGGCGATGTCCGAGTGGCCCGAGATCAGGGGCGCGACCAGCGGGAGCAGGGCCGCGAGGTCGGTGGACAGGTCCACGTCCAGATAGGCGAGCACCGGGGCGGAGGAGCGCGACCAGGCGGCGTGCAGCGCGCGGCCCCGCCCCTTCTCGGCCAGCCGGATCCAGTCGGTGCCGGGCAGCTCCGCGGCCAGCCGGGCGGCGATCCGCGGGGTGCCGTCCGTGCTGGCGTTGTCCGCGATGGTGATGCGGAAGGAGTACGGAAAGGTTTCCGCGAGGTGTGCGTGGAGGCGTCGGACGCAGGGTTCCAGGTCGTTCTCCTCGTTGTACACGGGGACGACCACGTCCAGGACCGGGTCCGGGTGGTGCGCGGGCAGCGGGGCGCGGCGCGGCAGCGCCGCCGGGGCCGGAGGCGGCACGGAGGTCGGGCGGCCGGCCGGGGCCGACCGCCTTGCGGTTCTCATGGCTGGTCCACAGTCTCTTTCCGGCCCACGGAATGCCGAGGGCGCCCAAGGGGATGAATGGCGGGATGACGGGCCCGGGCGGTGGGGCGCCCACGGGCGGGCGGGGCCGGCGCGGCCCCTACTCGGCCGCCTCCGCCCCGACGTCGGCCGAGGCGGAGGGCTCCTGCGTCCGCCCGGCCGGCGGCGGGGCCGTCGTCGGCGTCGGGGAGGCGGGGGGTGTGGGGGACGCGGGCGGTGCCGTCGGGGTCCGGCTCGCGGAGGCCGTCGGGGGCGGCTGGGCGGTGGCCGGATCCGTCGTGCCCGCCGGGGCCGTGCCGCCGTCACCGCCGGTGACGGCGGGCGGCGTGACCGGAGGGGGCGGGGACGTGGTCGTACCCGGGTCCGGGACCGGGGCCCGGGTGGTGGGTCCCGCGGTGACCGTGGGCGTGGGACCCGTCGCCGGCCGCGGCCCGGGATCGGCGGGCTGCGGCCGGGGGAACACGCCGGGCAGCACCGCGAGCACGACGCCGAGCCCGGCCGCCGCGGCGGCCGAGCCGCCCGCCCGCCACAGCAGCCGGACGCGGCGCCGGGCCCTGATGCCCTCGTGCAGCCGCTGCCGGTCCCGGGCCGCGAAGGGGGTGTGCTGCCGGGTGCCGCGCATCAGCTGCGCCAGCTCCCGCTCGAAGTCGTCCATGGCGTCTCCCTTCACCCCACGGTCCTGACGGTGTCGGACAGCAGCTGCCGCAGCCGGGCGACTCCGCGCGAGGCGTGGGAGCGGGCGGTGCCCACCGGGCAGCCCAGCGCCTGCGCGACCTGGGCCTCGGGCAGGTCCTCGTAGTAGCGCAGCACCACCGCGGCCCGCTGCCGCGGCGACAGCAGGGCCAGGGCGGCCTCCAGCCGCGAGCGTTCGGCCACGGTGGACGAGACGTCCCCCGGCTCGGCCCGGTCGGGCAGCTGCTCGACCGGGCGCTCGCCCCACCAGCGCCGCCGCGCCGAACGCGCCGCCATCCGCACCAGGACCTGCCGGACGTACGCCTCCGGAGCCTGCTCGGCGACCTTCGGCCAGGCGAACCAGAGCTTGACCAGGGCCTCCTGCACCAGGTCCTCGGCGCGCTGCCGGTCGCCGCCGGTGAGCAGACGCGCGACGTGGAGCAACGCCGACCACCGGGCAGCCACGAACTCGTCGAAGCCGTCTGCCCGAAACCGCGCCATCCCCACCGTCCTGCGTCTCATGGACCCCTTACACCCCTGCTAAAGACGCTGGACCCCGCCCCACGCTGCACTCCGGGCGTGTGATCCGCCTCACTCCCGTTGCCCGTGGACGGGCGCCCCGGGCCGGCCGGGGGACGGTGACGCCGTACCGGGGATGTGCCGGGCACGGCGAAGGGGCCCGAGCTGCAGCTCGGGCCCCTTCGTTCCTGCTCTGCGGCACCTGGCGCACGGGGTGCCGTGCGGGCGGTGCCGGTAAGTCCTGTACCCACCCGCCTTTCGGCTCACCGGACCGGCCGGGAGTGCCGTGCGGCGGCAGGGTGGTGCGGCTCAGCGGGCTCCGGACCCGCCGCTGCCGAAGCCGCCGCTGCTGCCCTCGTTCCAACGGGGCCGCTCCTGCGACGGGCTCGTCTGGTCGCCCATGTTGCCGTGGCCCTTCAGCTCGTGCGGCGTCAGGCGGGTGTCGCTCTTGGGCATCTCGTCGGCCTCGCGGTGCTCCTGCGTCTCACGGACCGGGCCCCCGTCCGGCATGCGGGGCTGCTCCTCGGGGCGCGGCGCCGGCGATTCCCGGCGCATCACGCGGACGCCCAGGACGAAGGCGCCCAGCAGCAGGGCCACGACCACCACACCCGCCACGATCAGTCCGACGCCGAGGGCGCCCCGGCCCGCGGCCAGCTCCATCCATGCGGTATTCATGGCACGCGAGTACCCCTGGTACCGCGTATGAACCGGCTCACCTCTCCCGCGCCGCCCCGGTCCGGGAACGGTTCGCCCCGCGGGGCGCGTCCGCCGGCTCCCCCCTGCGGCATCCACGACCGCCCCCAGGCGCCGAGGCGCCCGGCGACGTCGTGCAGGTGCCTCCCGGAGACCCGCTCGCCGAGGTCCTCGCCGCTGCGGCCGCCCCGACGCCGCCCCCGACGTCGCCTCCGACGGGTGGTCGGCGCCGGTGCCGGAAAATCGCACGCGGCCCTCGCCGGGCCCGGGTTTGACCGCAGGGGCCGCGGCTACCCGCGCGGTGTGACTTCGACGACATCCCAGCAGGAGCTGTTCCGGTTCCTGGAGGACCGCTTCGCGTGCGCCCAGGCGTGCACGGAGTGCGCGCGGGCGTGTGCCCTGCGCGCGAGCCTCGTGGATCCGGACGGGACCGAGAACCAGGAACTCGTACGACGCAAGGGCATCATGTGCGCGGAGGTGTGCGACACGACCTGCCGTGTGCTGTCCGAGCAGAACCAGGTGGACGAAGCCACCATCCGGGCGCAGGTGGAGTGGTGCCGGACGGTGTGCCTGGAGAGCGCGCACGTCTTCGACGCGCACCCGGGCGCGGAGGAGGCCGCGGCGGCGTGCCGCGCGTGCGCGCGGGTCTGCACGGACTTCCTCCAGACCCTGAGCTGACGGCTGACGGCTGGCGGCTGGCCGCTGGCGGGTGAGCGCGCGCCGTGCCGGTCCGTGGCGCGCCCCGTGCCGGTCCCGCCGCGCGGGGTGCTCCGGCGACGGCCGGCGACCCGTCGTGCGCCGCCCCGCCGCCGTCCGCCCACGAGTCGTACGGCACTCCGGCCCCCGCACCCGCACCCGCCGCCTCCCGCCGACCGCGCCTCACGGGCACCGGGGTGCACGGCGTCCCCGCAGGTCCGCGCCGACGGCTCCGGTCCGGACGCATCCCGCGTGCCATGGCCGGACCCGGCCCCGATCCACGTCCGGCACCGTACAGAACCGGGTGGCAGGCGGCCATACTGGACGGGCCAGGGGAGGGCACCTCAGACAGCGACGGGGGCGGGCGCGTCAGATGGGGGACAGCAGGCTGATCCACGGCCGGTACCGGCTGCTCGATCCGATCGGGCGCGGCGGCATGGGCGAGGTGTGGCGGGCGCGGGACGAGTCACTGGGCCGGCACGTCGCCGTCAAGTGCCTCAAGCCGCTCGCAACGCCGTACGACCGCTCCCTCGCGGGTGTGCTGCGGGAGCGGTTCCGGCGCGAGGCCCGGGTGGCCGCCGCCCTGCAGCACCGCGGGATCACCGTCGTGCACGACTTCGGCGAGTCCGACGGCCAGCTCTACCTGGTGATGGAGCTGCTGGAGGGACGAAACCTCAGCCAGCTGCTGGAGGACAACGAGCACCACCCGCTGCCCGTCGCCGAGGTCCTCGAGATCGCCGGACAGGTCGCCGCCGCCCTCGCCTACTGCCACGACCAGGGCGTCGTGCACCGCGACCTGAAGCCCGCGAACATCGTGCGGCTCGGCGACGGCACGGCGAAGATCTGCGACTTCGGCATCGCGCGCCTCGGCCACGACATCGGCTTCACCTCCCGGCTGACCGGCACCGGCATCACGATGGGCACCCCGCACTACATGTCGCCCGAGCAGATCGGCGGCGACGAGGTCGACCGGCGCAGCGACCTGTACTCGTTCGGGTGCGTGCTGTACGAGCTCGCCACCGGGGCGCCGCCGTTCGACCTCGGCGACGCGTGGGCCGTCCTCCTCGGCCACCGCGACACCCCGCCGCGACCGCTGCGCGAGCACCGTCCCGAACTGCCCGGGCACCTCGAGCGGATCATCCTGGACCTGCTGGCCAAGGAGCCGGCGGAACGCCCGCAGGACGCGCGCGAGCTGGTCCGCCGGATCGGCGCGCACCGGGCGGCCCCCGCGTACGCGCCGGCCGCGGCGGCGGCCCGGCCCGGATCCGGGGCCGTGGCCGCGGCCGGCGAAGGGCGGCTGCCGTCCTGGACGCGCGGCATGACCACCGGCCGCAAGGCGGTCGGCGCCGGCCGGCGCACCGCGCCCCCGGACCCGGCGGCCGGCCTGTCCGACGCGTGGACCGCCCGGCCCGCCACCGGACCGCCGACGGGCCCCGGACCGCACGAGCGGCCCGCCCCGCCGCCCCGCCGCCCCGGGCCCTGGCCGCCCGGCACGACGCGGGCCTGAGCCTCGGGCGGCTCGGCCGCTGGGCGGAGGCGGGGGAGCTGCACCGCGCTGTCGCCGCCGAACGCGCACACCTCCTCGGCCCGGACCACCCGGACACCCTCGCCAGCCGCTACGAGGTCGCCCTCACCCTCGGCCGCACCGGCCGCGCCGCCGACGCGCTGCGCGAGTACAAGCACGTCACCGAGGCCAGGATCCGGCTGCTCGGCCCGGACCACCCCGACACGCTCGCCGCCCGCCAGGAGATGGCGTACGTGCTCGGCCGGCTGGGCCGGTCCCGCGACGCCCACCGGGTCTACACGTCGGTGCTCGCCGCCCGCGAGCGCGCCCTCGGCCCCGGCCATCCCACCGCCCTCGCCGCCCGCACCGACGAGGCGCGCTGCCTGGCACAACTCGGCCGCGGCCCCGAAGCCACGGACCTGTACCGCCGGGTGACGACGGCCCTGCGGCGGCAACCGGTGCCGGACGGCCCTTGACCGGACGGCCCGGCCGGGGCGCGGCGGCCGGCGGGGCACCCCTGGCCGGTGCGGATCACCGCGTGCTACCAAGAACCATGACCGCACACGAGGGACCCCGGACCGGCCGGACGTACGACGCCGTCGTCGTCGGAGGAGGCCACAACGGCCTGGTCGCCGCCGCCTACCTGGCCCGCGCCGGACGCTCCGTGCTGGTGCTGGAACGGCTGGGGCACACCGGCGGCGCGGCGGTGTCGACGCGGCCGTTCGCCGGGGTCGACGCCCGGCTCTCCCGGTACTCGTACCTGGTCAGCCTGCTGCCCCGGAAGATCGTCCGGGACCTGGACCTGGACTTCCGGGTCCGCACCCGCACCGTCTCGTCCTACACGCCCGCCGAACGCGGCGGACGGCCCACCGGCCTGCTCGTCGGCGGCGGCGAGCAGCGGACCCGGGAGGCGTTCGCCCGGCTCACCGGCTCCGACCGCGAGTACCGGGCCTGGCGGCGCTTCCAAGCCCTGACCGGCCGCGTCGCCCGGCGGGTCTTCCCCACTCTCACCGAGCCGCTGCCCACCCGCGAGGAGCTGCGGCGCCGCGTCGACGACGAGGACGCCTGGCGGGCCCTGTTCGAGGAACCGATCGGGGTCGCGATCGAGGAGTGCTTCACCGACGACCTGGTGCGCGGAGTCGTCCTCACCGACGCCCTCATCGGCACCTTCGCCGACGCCCACGACCCCTCCCTCAAGCAGAACCGCTGCTTCCTCTACCACGTCATCGGCGGCGGCACCGGCGCCTGGGACGTACCGGTGGGCGGCATGGGAGCCCTCACGGACGCCCTGGCCGCCGCGGCACGCGCCGCCGGCGCCGTGATCGCCACCGGCCACGAGGCGGTCCGGATCGACACCGACGGGCGCACCGCGGAGGTCGCCTACCGCACGGCCGGCGGCCAGGGCACGGCCGTCGCGCGGCACGTCCTGGTGAACGCCTCCCCGCAGCAGCTGGCGGCCCTGACCGGCGACGATCCGCCCCCTCCCGCCGAGGGCGCCCAGCTGAAGGTGAACATGCTGCTCGAGCGGCTGCCGAGGCTGCGGGACGACTCCGTCGACCCGCGCGAGGCGTTCGCCGGGACCTTCCACGTGGCCGAGGGCTACGAGCAGCTGGCCACCGCGTACGCCCAGGCCGCCGCGGGCCGGCTGCCCGCCGCGCCGCCCTCGGAGATCTACTGCCACTCGCTCACCGACCCGACCGTCCTCGGCCCCGGCCCGACCGCCCTGGGCCACCAGACGCTCACCCTCTTCGGCCTGCACGCCCCGGCCCGGCTGTTCGCCCCGGACAACGACGCCGTACGGGAGGAACTGCTGGCGGCGACGCTCGCCCAGCTCGACGCCCACCTGGCGGAACCGCTCGCCGACTGCCTGGCGACCGACGCGGACGGGCGGCCCTGCATCGAGGCCAGGACCCCGCTCGACCTGGAGCGCGACCTATGGCTGCCCGGTGGCCACATCTTCCACCGCGACCTGGCCTGGCCCTATGCCCAGGAGGGCACCGGCCGCTGGGGCGTGGAGACCCGGCACCCGAACGTCCTGCTGTGCGGGGCGGGTGCGGTGCGCGGCGGCGGGGTGAGCGGCGTGCCCGGGCACAACGCGGCCATGGCGGTGCTGGAGGAACACGGCGCCTGAGGAACCGCGGTACCGCGCGGCCGAATGGCTGCCGCCGGGTGGGGCACTCCGTCAGAGCGAAGGCATCCGCACGACCCGGCCGCCCCCCGAGGGCGGCCTTATCACCCCCCACGGGAGGCTGCCATGGCCGACCTCAGCCCGATCGACCTGCAGAAGGCCCTCAGCGGCATGGACTACCCGACGGACAAGCAGCACCTGGTGGAGCAGGCCCGCAAGAACAAGGCCGGCGACGAGGTCGTCAGCCGCCTCGACGGTCTGAAGCAGGACCGCTTCGACGGACCGAACGAGGTGCAGAAGGCCGTCTTCAACCAGTAGGACGCCCGGCTAGTCGGCCGAGAGCGTCCAGCCCTCGGCCCGCACTCGTGCCGCGTCCGCGGGGCGCGCCTCGTCGAAGAGGACGCCGCCGGCCGCCTCCACGCGCAGGCCGTCGACGTAGGCGCCCCGGCCGACGTACAGCCGGTCCGTGCCGTACCGCCAGCGCAGGGTGAGCCGCCGGGCGGCGGGCAGGTCCGCCGTCAGCCGGTGCCACACCCGGCCCGACCAGCCGGTGACCGAGCCCGCCGGGTGCCGCCGCGGCTCCCCGTCCCGGCACGCCGTCGTGAACGGCACGGCCCGCCAGGTGGAGCCGTCGTCCGCCGTGGCCTCCAGGACCAGGACGTCGGAGCGCGGCTCGGTGTCCCACCACAGCGCGCAGCGCAGCCGGGCCCCGCCGGAGGTGTCCAGCGCGGGCAGGGCGAGGGTGGCGGTGGCGGCGTTCGCCATCCCGGAGAACCAGGCCGTGCGTCCCCGTGCCGGGCGGACCGGTACGGCGCGCGCCAGGGCGTTCGCGGCGGCCACCCGCGGCGCGGATCCGGACCGCCAGCCGCGCACCGGGTGCACGGAGTTGCCGAGCACGACCAGGAACGAGTCGGTCGTCGGGTCGAGCACCAGCGAGGTGCCCGTGAAGCCGGTGTGGCCGGCGGTGCGCGGCGTGGCCATCGCGCCCATGTACCAGTGCTGGTAGAGCTCGAAACCGAGACCGTGCTCGTCACCGGGGAAGGCGGTGTTGAAGTCGGTGAACAGCAGCTCCACCGACTCCGGCGCCAGGATGCGCGTCCGGCCGTGCACGCCCCCGTCGAGCAGCGTACGGCCGAGGACCGCCAGGTCCCACGCGCAGGAGAACACTCCCGCGTGGCCCGCGACGCCGCCGAGGCTGAAGGCGTTCTCGTCGTGCACCTCGCCCCACACCAGTCCCCGGTCCAGGCCGGACCACGGTGCGCGCGCGTCCTCCGTCGCCGCGATCCGCGCCCTCCAGGAGGCGGGCGGGTTGTAGCGGGTGCGGCGCAGCCCGAGCGGGCCGGTGATCCCGTCGCGCAGGAGGACGTCCAGGGTGCGGCCCGTGATCCGCTCCAGGACGAGCTGGAGCGAGATCAGGTTGAGGTCCGAGTAGAGGTAGGCGGTGCCCGGCGGGGCGACGGGTGCCTCGTCGAGGACGAGCCGGATCCTCCCCTCGTACGTCGGCGCCTTGTACAGCGGGATCCAGGCGCGCAGCCCCGAGGTGTGGGTGAGCAGGTGACGGACGGTCACGTCCTGCTTGCCCGCGCGGCCGAAGCCGGGCAGGTACGACGCGACCGGCGCCCGGAGCTCCAGCCGGCCCCGCTCCATCTGCTGCACCGCGAGGAGCGAGGTGAACAGCTTCGACACCGACGCCAGGTCGAAGACGGTGTCCCTGGTCATGGGGATCTGCCGGTCGGGCGGGAACTCGACGCCGGTGTCGGTCCTCTCGTCGTACGCCCGGTAGCGCACCGCCATGCCGATGGGCTCGTGCAGCGCCACGGTGCCGCCGCGGCCGGCGAGCAGGACGGCGCCGGCGTACCAGGGGTGCTCGGGGGAGGGGCCGAGGAACGCCTCGGCGTCGGTGACGAGCCGGCGCAGGGGGGCGGCCAGGAGCCCGGCGCGCTCGGGGGAGCCGTACCGGAGAGTGGGTCCGCCCGCCCGGTCCGCGGCGGCGGCCGGCCCGGCCGGCCAGGGCGCCAGGGCCAGTGCTCCGCCCAGGACCAGGGCGCTCCTGCCTAAGTGGCGGCGGGTCGGCCCGCCGGCCGTCGTCGCCCTGTCTGCCGCGCCTTCGGTCATCGTGGATCCCTCCGCCGAGCCGCCCGGACGTCCCCGGAAGCATGTCCGCCGTACCGGCCCGCGAATCTGACGCGGTGTCGGAGGATTCCCTCCGTCGTCCCGGGGGATCCGCCGCCCCGTGCCCCGCCGCCGCTCGCGCACCCGGACCACCCCCGCCCCGGGCGAGGCCGTCACGTCCTCGCCCCCACGCCCGGGGACCTGGTGCCGCCGGGAACGGGGACGCGCCGGCCGTCGCGCACCGCGCACCGGTGCTCGCCGGGCCGTGCGAGGGGCGGTGCGCCGGCCCGGTCGCGTCGCGCGCCCCGCGGCGGCGGGGAGGCGGACGCGTCTTGACCTCCCCGCCCGGCGAACCCAGGATCGTCTGTCATGACGATGCCCGGGCACGGCAGCACGGTGGACACGGTGGTGCGGCGCAGCGCCCGGCGCACCCCGGCGCGGGTCGCGGTCGAGTACGGCGACCGTTCCTGGACGTACGGCGAGCTCGACACCGCCGTCTCCCGCGCGGCGAGCGTCCTCCTCGACCAGGGGCTGTCCCCGGGCGACCGGGTCGGTGCCTACGGCCGCAACTCCGACGCCTACCTGATCGGCTTCCTCGCCTGCGCCCGCGCGGGCCTGGTGCACGTGCCGGTCAACCAGCACCTGACCGGCGACGACCTCGCCTACGTCGTCGGCCAGTCCGGCAGCTCCCTGGTCCTCGCCGACCCGGACCTCGCCGCCCGGCTCCCCGGCGGAACACGGACCTTCGCCCTGCGCGACACCGCCGACTGCCTGCTGACGCGGCTGGCCGGGGCACCCGTGCACGAAGGGCCCGGACCGCGCGCCGAGGATCTGGTGCAGCTGCTGTACACCTCCGGCACGACCGCCCTGCCCAAGGGCGCGATGATGACGCACCGCGCCCTGGTCCACGCGTACCTGAGCGCCGTCACCGCCCTCGACCTCGGCGCCGGGGACCGGCCCGCGCACGCGCTGCCGCTGTACCACTCGGCGCAGCTGCACGTCTTCCTGCTGCCGTACCTCGCGGTCGGCGCGACCAACGTCATCCTGGACGCCCCCGACGGCGACCGGCTCCTCGACCTGGTCGAGGCGGGCCGCGTGGACAGCCTGTTCGCCCCGCCCACCGTGTGGATCGCCCTGTCGAACCGCCCCGACTTCGCCACCCGCGACCTGAGCGGCCTGCGCAAGGCGTACTACGGGGCGTCGGTCATGCCGGTGCCCGTCCTGGAGCGGCTGACACGACGGCTGCCGGGGCTGGCGTTCTACAACTGCTTCGGGCAGAGCGAGATCGGTCCGCTGGCCATGGTCCTGGCCCCCGACGAGCACGAGGGGCGCATGGACTCGTGCGGCCGGCCGGTGCTGTTCGTGGACGCCCGGGTGGTCGACGAGGACGGCGAGGACGTCCCCGACGGGACACCCGGGGAGATCGTCTACCGCTCACCGCAGTTGTGCCAGGGGTACTGGGACAAGCCCGAGGAGACCGCCGAGGCCTTCCGCGACGGCTGGTTCCGCTCGGGGGACCTCGCGGTGCGGGACGCGCACGGCTACTTCACCGTCGTCGACCGTGTGAAGGACGTCATCAACTCCGGCGGGGTCCTGGTCGCCTCCCGCCAGGTCGAGGACGCGCTGTACACGCACGAGGCCGTCGCCGAGGCCGCCGTGATCGGTCTGCCCGACGAGCGGTGGATCGAGGCCGTCACGGCGGTCGTCGTCCCGCGCGGAGAGGTCACCGAGGCCGGTCTGATCGCCCACGTCCGCGAGCGGCTCGCCCCCTTCAAGGCGCCGAAGCGGGTGGTGTTCGTCGACGCGCTGCCCCGCAACGCCGCCGGCAAGATCCTCAAACGGGAACTGCGGGAGCGGTTCGCACAGGGGTGAGGCCCAGGTCACCGGTCCTGGCGCGGACGCAGGTCCACGATCCGCCGGATCTTCCCCACCGACCGCTCCAGCGACTCCGGATCGACGATCTCGACGTCGACCGACACCCCGATGCCGTCCTTCACGGCCGCCCGGATCGACCGCGCGGCCGCCTCCCGCACCTCCGGCCCGGCGCCGGGCCGTGCCTCCGCCCGCACGGTCAGGGCGTCCAGCCGGCCCTCCCGGGTCAGACGCAGCTGGAAGTGGGGCGCGACGCCCGGCGTGCGCAGCACGATCTCCTCGACCTGGGTGGGGAAGAGGTTCACCCCGCGCAGGATCACCATGTCGTCGCTGCGGCCGGTGACCTTCTCCATCCGGCGGAACACCCGGGCCGTGCCCGGCAGCAGCCGGGTCAGGTCCCGCGTGCGGTACCGGATCACGGGCATGGCCTCCTTGGTGAGCGAGGTGAGGACCAGTTCCCCCTTCTCGCCCTCCGGCAGCACCTCGCCGGTGACCGGGTCGACGACCTCGGGGAAGAAGTGGTCCTCCCAGATGTGCAGTCCGTCCTTGGTCTCCACGCACTCCTGTGCGACACCCGGGCCCATCACCTCCGACAGCCCGTATATGTCGACCGCGTCGATCGCGCACCGCTCCTCGATCTCGCCCCGCATCCGCTCGGTCCACGGCTCGGCGCCGAAGATCCCCACGCGCAGCGAGGTGCGGCGCGGGTCGACGCCCTGCCGTTCGAACTCGTCGAGCAGCGTCAGCATGTACGACGGCGTCACCATGATGACGTCCGGCTCCAGGTCCCGGATCAGCTGCACCTGGCGGGCGGTCATGCCGCCGGACGCCGGGACCACCGTGCAGCCGAGCCGTTCCGCGCCGTAGTGCGCGCCCAGCCCACCGGTGAACAGGCCGTAGCCGTACGCCACGTGCACCGTGTCCCCGGGCCGGCCGCCCGCCGCCCGGATCGAGCGCGCCACCAGGTCGGCCCACACGGACAGGTCGTTGTCGGTGTAGCCGACCACCGTGGGGCGACCGGTGGTGCCGCTGGAGGCGTGGATGCGGCGCACCCGGTCGCGCGGCACGGCGAACATGCCGTACGGATAGGTCTCGCGCAGGTCGGCCTTCGTGGTGAGGGGGAAGCGGGCCAGGTCGGCGAGCGAACGGCAGTCCTCGGGACGCACGCCCGCCGTGTCGAAGGACCGCCGGTAGAACGGCACGTTCTCGTAGGCGTGCCGCAGCGCGCCCCGCAGGCGCTCCAGCTGGAGCGCCTGCAGCGCGTCCACGTCGAGCCGTTCCCCCGCATCCAGCAGATCCGCCGTCTCCGCCATGAGGACCTCCCTCGCCTACCGCGTCAATCCGGACGACCGATCATTCGGTCGATCTGTCGGGGATCAGTAATCCAGGCCACGGCCTCCCAGACAAGAGCCGGGCCCGCACTTTTCCGGCGCGCCGCCGCACCGCCGGCCCGCCCGCCGCGGCACAACCCCGTTGCGGCCGGACGCCGCGACACCCGAGGATCGGCGCATGCCGACTTTCAGTGCCTGGGACGGGACCGAGCTCGCCTACCACCTGCGGGGCGACGGCGAACCCCTGGTCGTGCTGCCCGGAGGGCCCATGCGGGCTTCCGGGTACCTCGGGGAGCTGGGCGGGCTGAGCGCCCACCGCCGGCTCGTGCTGCTCGACCTGCGCGGCACGGGGGAGTCCGCCGTGCCGGCGGATCCGGCGACGTACCGCTGCGACCGGCTCGTCGACGACGTCGAGGCGCTGCGCGGCCACCTCGGACTGGAGCGGATGGACGTCCTCGCGCACTCCGCGGGCGGAAGCCTCGCCATGCGGTACGCCGCCCGGTACCCGGCGCGCGTGGGCCGGCTGGCGCTGGTCACCGCCACACCGTGGGCGCTGGGCCTGCCGGCGACGGCCGGGCACCGGCTGGCGGCGGCGCGGGCGAGGAAGGACGAGCCGTGGTTCCCGGCGGCCTTCCCGGCCTTCGAGGCGTGGCTCGCGGGGACCGGCGGCTTCGATCCGGTGTTCGTCCCCTTCTTCTACGGACGCTGGGACGACGCCGCCCGCGCGCACGACGCCCGCGCCGAGGAGGAGTGCAACGACGAGGCCGCCGACGTGTACGGCTCCGAGGGCGCCTACGACCCTCCCGCGACCCGGGCCGCGCTCGCCCGGCTCACCTCCCCGGTCCTCGTCCTCGCCGGTGAACTGGACGGAGGCCCGAGCCCGGAGCTGGCGCGCCGCGCCGCCGAGGTGTTCCCGCACGCCGAGTTCGCGGTCCAGCCCGGCGCGGGCCACTACCCGTGGCTGGACGACCCGGCATGGTTCGTCCGGCGGATCGCGGCCTTCCTCGCGGAGGCCCGCTGACCCCTTCCGCCGCCGGCGGCCCCGCCGCCACCGCGCCCGGCCGTGGAGACACGACCACGCTTCCCCGGGGCCGTGGACGAATCCCCGCGCTCTAGGCGCGGGGCCCGTACGCCGTCATGAACCGGTCGCGGAACTCGTCCATGCCCCACCGCGGCGCGTCCCCGGCCGGTTTGAGCCCTTCGGTCCAGCCCCAGCCGGAGACCCGGTCCAGCACCTTGTCGTCGTGGGCGACGATGGTGACCGGCACGTCCTTGCCGGTGTCCCCGGCGGTGACGGTGGGGACCGGCTGGTGGTCGCCCAGGAAGACCAGGACCGTGTCCTCGTCGCCGTAGCGCTCGACCCACTCGGTCAGACTCCGCAGCGAGTACTCGATGGCACGCCGGTACTCGGTGCGCACCCGCTCCGGGTCCTTCCAGACCTCCTTCGGGTCGGTGCCCTCCTTCTTGATCCGGTGGAACACCGAGCCGTCACCGAGGTCCTCCCAGTCCACCATGCGCGCGATGGGCGACCAGGGGTTGTGGCTGGAGGCGAGGATGATCTCCGCCATGATCGGCTCACGGTCCTTCCTGCCGTGCTCCAGGCGCTCGAAGGCCTCCAGGCTGAACTGGTCGGGCACGGGCGTCCAGCTGAAGTACGGGCCGTGGTAGCCGAGGTGCTCGGAGTCGTAGATGTGGTCGAGGCCGAAGTACTTCCCCTCCGGCCAGGCGCGCCGCACGCCCGGCACGATGCCGACGGTGCGCCAGGCGCCCGTCTTGCGGAAGTAGTTGGTCAGCGTCATGCGGTCGCTGGTGGTCAGGCTGCGGTACCGCTGCTGGTTCTTGATCCACAGGCCGGACAGGAAGGTGGAGTGCGCGAGCCAGCTCCCGGCGCCCGTCACCGGTGACTTCAGCCAGCCGCTGCGCGAGCCGAAACCGGCCGCCTTCAGGGAACGCGTGCCCTCCCGGAGGACCGCGTCGGTCTGCTTCGCCATCGCCGGGTCGTCGATCGCGACCCGGCCGTAGCTCTCGATGAAGGTGAACAGGACGTCCTTGCCGCGCAGCCCGGTCAGCAACCGGTCCGGCGGGGTGGTGGCGAAGGCGTCGACGGCGGCCTGCTTCTCGAAGACCCTCGCGTCCCGCAGCCCGGCGCGCACCTGCTCCACGCGGTTGCCGACGAACTCGGCGTTGCCCTTGGTGGCGACCGGTACACCGGCCGTCACCTGCACGCCCAGGGTGACGCAGGTGATCCACGCGGTGCCGAGGACCAGCGTCGTCCGGGCGGCCACGGGACGGTGGCGGACCATCAGGTCCGTCAGCCGCGCCATCGCGAGCGTCATGAGGACCAGCAGGGCGGCGAACAGCACGATCACGCCGGCCACGGCGAGCACCTGCCCGGTGCGGCCGAACGACTCCCGCAGGAAGTCCGTCGCGTAACCGAGCAGGATCCAGTCCAGGACCAGGTCGAAGGGCCGGGCCAGCACCTGGTAGAAGCCCATGTCGACGAACTTCAGCACCGTGAGCAGGCCGAGGAGCACGCCCGAGACCACCGCCGTGACGCGCCGGGGCCTCGGCGGCAGCGCCAGCAGCAGGCCCGCGAGCAGGACCCCCTCGGCGGGGATGCGCAGGAACGCGCCGGGGGTGAGCCGTTCCAGCCGGTTCGGCACGAGCAGCGCGAAGAGCACCAGCGCGCCGGCCAGGACGGTCGTCCCGACGGTGACCCCGCGCGCCGTACGGGGGTGGCGGCGGCGCCAGCCGAACCAGCCGGGCGGGCCGGACGCCTCCGCCCGGCCCGTCTCCTCGGCGGCCTCCTCGCCCGTGACGCCGCCGCCGCCCGTGTCCGCCCCGGCCTCGGTGGTGTCCGGCAGTTGACGGGAGCGAGTGAAGAGCGGCACCCGGTGGTCCTTCCGTGCGGTCGTGCGATGGCATGGCGAACAGGACCCGGTCACCGGGCCTGCCACCACCAGTACGTCCGCGCCCGGCCCCCGGTTCAATCGCGGCGGCGCGGGTTTCCCGCGTCCACCGCCCCGCCGGGAACTTCGGGGCGGCCGGCGGGCCCCGGCCCCGGACTCCCAAGAAGGCACCCCTCGCGTGGCCTGTCGGCCGTGGGAAGCGATCGCTAGGCTGACCGGCGGACGACGACTCGGGAGGAGCACGGACGTGGCCGAGAGCACCATCCAGCAGCGCGCGTTCACGGGCTGGGACAAGCCGGACCTGGACCTCAGCAACGCGCAGTGGCAGTCCAGCAGCCGGGGCCTGGGCGATGTCCAGATCGCCTTCGTGGAGGGTTTCATCGCCATGCGCAACAGCACCCGCCCGGAAAGCCCCTCCCTGATCTTCACGCCCGCCGAATGGGGCGCCTTCGTGTCGGGAGCACGGGAGGGCGAGTTCGACCTGACCTAGGCACCGGCGGCTCCGCGCGGCGACCGTGCGCCGGCCGGCGACCTGGAGGGCTTCCGCCCGTTTTCCCGGACATGGGACCTGAAGCGCCTTCCCGGGGCCGCCGCCTGAGTCGGGCTGCCTCGGGGAGAGGGTCGTACTCCGGAGGCGGGGAACCCCGCGAGCACCCTGCCGGTCATCGCGGTGGCCGACGGTTCGGACGACAGCCTGCGCGCCCCGGAGCGGGCCCTGGACGCCGCCCGCCGGCGCGCCGCACCACTGCGCGTGGGGCACGTACGGCAGTACGCCCCTGGGTGCGGCCCGAGGTGCCGGCCGCCGCGCCGGCGGGCCCGGACGGCGATCCCCTCCTCCGCCGGGCCCGCGCCCACCTGGAGGAACACCGGCCGTGCGGCCGTCGAGCACCTCGGCCCGGGGGGCGCCCGGTGCCGTGCTGCCCGAACCGGGCTCCGCCGCCCGGTTGCTGGTGCTCGGCTCGCGGGGCCGCGGCGGCTTCGCCGCCCTGCCGCTCGGCTCCAACGGCATGGCCTGCGCCCGCGACGCCGAGTGCCCCGTCGCCGTGGTGCCCCGGCCCGGGCACGAGGCCCACGGCGAGGCGCCGGCCGGACCCGGTCCCCGGGTGGTCGTCGTCCCGCACGCGGACAGCCCCGACGAGACCGTGCTCGCCTTCGCCTTCGCCGCGGCAGCCCCGCGCGACGCCCGCCTCCAGGTGGTCGCCGCCCACCCGTGGCCGGCACAGGCCTGGACCCTCCCCGGGGAGCTGCCTCCGCCGGTGATCGGCCAGGGCGTCGCCGAGAACGAGACCCGCACGTTCGCCGAGGGCTTCCCCGTCCCGCACCGCGACCGGTACCCCCGGCGTGCCGGCCGAGACGTGCGTGGTGCCGGGCGACGCGGCCGGACAGCTCGTCGCGTGGCGGGCGCGGACGAGGCTTCGACGAGTGGGAATCGCAGCGCGTCAGCGACGGGCGTGCGGTGGCCATCTGACCGGCACCCCGCTCAGTCCCCAGCGCGGCGCTCGTCGTCCAGGTAGGACAAGGCGAAGCCGCGTTCCTCGGGACGGCGGGCCAAGCGCGCCGTCACCCACGCGGTCCGGGCGTCCATCCCTTCACCGGAGGCGGCGGCCAGGCGCCGGGCCCGCCAGGTCGTACGAGGGGCGAGCACCCACCGCACCAGCGGGAATCGGACCCGGCCGGTGCAGGCAGTCGTCCGGCCTGCTCCGTCGGGGGAGTCCAGGGGAGCGCGGTCATGGGGGTTCGGGTCGGCCACGATCGCGAGTCTGGCGACGGGCGCATCACCGTGGCGGCCGCCCGGCCAGAGATCACCGAAATGGGCGTCGGTATCGCCGACGTTGACGACGGACCGGCCGTGGGCGACTTCAGGAGAGAGCCGTCGGCCTGCGAGGTGGCGGTACGGCGCGGAGCAGCTCCCACAGGGGGCGTGAGCCGGACGCCCATACGCCGAGGGTGTGGCGGTCGACGACGTGGAGGTGCTGCTGCTTGGCGAAGTCCACGGCAGGTGCGGTGACCCGTCCGTTGGTCACGATGACCGCGACGTCGGCGCCGTGGACCTGGCGGGCGGTGCCGTTGAGGACTTGCAGGTCGGGTGTGCCCACGGCGGAGCCGGCGAGGCCGTTGCGCCGGTGCTTGCACTGGATCACCCAGTGCCGCCCGTAGGGATCGGTGGCTTTCACGTCGGCGCCCAGGTCGCCGCCGCCCCCGACGCGGACCGCGTCGTGGCAGCCGTCGCGGCGCATCAGGTCGCGCACCGCGTCCTCGAACCGGGCGTGGTGCAGGGCGTCCAGTTGAGACAGCCCGTAGCGCAGCCCTTGGGCGCGGACCGCTTCCCACCGAGCCTGCTGCTGCTTGTGGTACACCCAGCCGCCGCCGGCCAAGACTACACCTACGACGACCGCGACCGCGTCGTCGCCGAAGGCGGCGAAGCCGGCCACGTCCAGATCACCCTCACCTACACCGACACCGACCCCGACACCGGCCACCGCACCACCGCCGACGGCCACACCACCCGCCACCTCATCGACCACCGCTGCCGGGTCATCGCCACCACCGACCCCCTCGGCCACACCACCCGCTACACCTACGACCCGAGCGGCAACCTCCTCACCCACACCGACCCCCTCGGCCACACCACCGCCCACTCCTACGACGAGGACGACCGGCTCGTCGTGGTCACCCGGCCTGACGGAAGCAAACTGCGCACTACACGGGGCTTGCTCGGATGGCCCACAGAGTTCTACGGGCCGGACGGCACCCGGTGGCTCCAAGAGTTCGACGAGCGCGGCAACCGCATCGCCGTCACTGATCCGTCAGGTTCTACCACCCGATACGCCTACGACGACCGGGGCAGGCTCATCACTGTCACCGACGCCCTCGGCGCCGCCACCACCGTGCACTGCGACGCTGCTGGCTTGCCGGTGGAGGTGACCGACCCAGCCGGCGGTACCACTCGATTGGAACGCGACGCTCTGGGCCGGACGGTCCGCATCGTCGACCCGGTGGGCGGTGTCACGCGTCTCGAATGGGATGCGGACGGCAATCTCGCTCACCGTGTCACCCCGGACGGTTCCACCGAGTCGTGGACCTACGACGGCGAAGGCAACTGCCTCACCCACACCGACCCGGCCGGGGGCGTCTCCTACTACGAGTACACCCACTTCGACCTTCTCGTCGCCCGCACTCACCCCGATGGCACCCGCTACGAGTTCGACTACGACGCCGACCTGCGGCTCACTCAGGTCACCGCCCCCCAAGGGCTCACCTGGTCGTACAAGTACGACAAAGCCGGCCGGCTCATCTCCGAGACCGACTTCGACGACCGCACCCTCACCTACCGCTACGACGCCGGGCGGCTCACCGCCAGGACCGATGCGCTCGGCGGTGTCGTCTCCTACGCTTATGACCAGCTCGGCCAAGCAGTCCGCAAAGACGCCGCGGGCAAGGTGACCACCTATACATATGACCGGGCCGGACGCCTGCTGCAGGCAGTCGGGCCGGACAGCGAGGTCGCCTATGTGTACGACCGGCGGGGGAGGATCAAGACCGAACTCGTCGATGGCCGTGCCATAAGCTACGCCTACGACGTCCTGGGCCGTCGCATCCGCCGTATCACCCCCACCGGCGCGGTCACCGAATACGGCTACGACACCGCTGGCCGCCCAGCTCGGATGACCGTCGGCGGCCACGAGGTCGCCTTCACCCATGACGCGGCCGGCCGGGAACTCGAGCGCGTCTTCGGCGGCGCACTCACTCTGACCTCAGCCTGGGACGAGGCCGGAAGGCTCTCCGCCCAGCACCTGACGATCAGCGACCGCTCCCTCAACCACCGCCGCTACTCCTACCGCGCCGACGGCCATCTCGCCTCTCTGGCCGACAAATTGTCGGGCACCCGCACCTTCGACCTGGACGCGGCCGGCCGAGTCACCGCCGTCCACGCGCAGGGCTGGACCGAGCGGTACGCCTACGACGCGAGCGGCAACCAGGTCGAAGCGTCCTGGCCCGCTTGCCACCCCGGCAGCGAAGCCACCGGAGCGCGGACCTACGCCGGCACGGCGATCACTCGCGCCGGAGCCGTCCGTTTCGAGCACGACGCCCTCGGCCGCATCACCCTGCGGCAGAAGACCCGCCTGTCCCGCAAACCCGACACCTGGCGCTACGAGTGGGACTCCGAGAACCGCCTCACCTCGGTGATCACCCCGGACGGAACCCGCTGGCGCTACCGCTACGACCCCCTGGGCCGCCGCACCGCCAAGCAGCGCCTCGCCGACGACGGCGAGAGAGTGGCCGAGGAAATCCTTTTCACCTGGGATGGCAGGACCCTGTGCGAACAGACGGTCCACACGCCGGACCTGCCGCATGCCGTCGCCGTCACCTGGGACCACCGTGGCCTGATCCCGCTGTCTCAGACGGAACGCCTCCTCACCCCGGACATCCGCCAGGAGGAGATCGACCGGCGATTCTTCGCCATCGCCACCGACCTCGTGGGCATGCCCACCGAGCTAATCGACGAATCGGGCGAAATCGCCTGGCGCGCCAGGAGCACCCTCTGGGGAACCACCGCCTGGACTCGCTCAAGTACCGCCTACACCCCCCTGCGCTTCCCCGGCCAGTACTACGACCCCGAGACCGGCCTCCACTACAACCTCTTCCGCCACTACGACCCCGAGACCGGCCGCTACACCTCCCCAGACCCTCTCGGTCTTGCCCCCGCGCCGAACCCGGTCGCCTATGTGCACAACCCGTTCACCGTCTGCGACCCCCTCGGCCTGTCGCCCTACTCACGATTCAAGGGACTGGGCTGGCTGACCGAAAAGCAGCTCAGCCGGCCGTCGTTCCGATACCAGCGACTCGTCACCGACCAGAGCTACGAGCAGCAATGGATCCTGCCGGACGGCCGAGAGGTCCATATCGACGGCGGTCCACGGGACGGCTGGGTCACCGAAGCCAAGTGGACCGGCGGCGACAACCACGGCGAGTGGGAAAAATCCCCCTACAACCCTGCTTCCGAGTTCTACGACGAGAGCCGGCTCACCACGCAGACCGAGAAGCTGCTCGCCCTCAACGAAGATCTCAGGGGCAAGGGGGTTCGCTATATGGTGTCCAATGAATGGGGCGCCGCGCATGTGAACGAGGTGCTGTCCAAGGCCTTCCCCGAGGCTTACGCCAGCGGACAGCTGAAGGCGTATCACGTGCCCGGCAACGGCATGAGTGGAATGAGTTCATGGCTGCAGTGACCGCAATGCTGGAAGAGCTCCGGGGCCTGGTCCCGCTGACCGTCGAGGGCGCGGCGGAAAGGTTCGCGGCCCAGGAGTGGACGCCCGGAGGCAAGCCCCGCGACGGTGTGGAAACGTCCTGGCGCAGGGACGGCATTCGGGGATGGAGCCAGAAGTTCCGCAGCGGGGCGGTCCGTGTCTCGTTCGCCGTCTGGATCCGCGACGTCGACGAGTCCGGTTACTTCGACGACCTGGACGCCGTCTACGAGCAAGGCGAGCAGGCGCTGGCCGAGTTCCTCCCCGAGATCGAAAACTCCCCGCTCGCCGGCCACCTTGTCGAGGCCGAGCTCACGGCCACGGACAAGGACGAGTTCATCGCGGCCCGCAAGTGGACCCTCGACGGACGGGTCCTGACCGCTGGCGTGGTACAGCAGGACACCGATCTCCCAGTGATGGTCGTAGTCGCGCTGGAGGAACCCGCGCCGACCCCGGCATAAGGGCTGTCCCGTAATCGATCTTCGGGTGGCGGGTGAGCTGGCAGGAGCGCTGGTGCTCCGGTCGGTCAGCGCGTCGTGGGTAGCACCTACCATGCCTTCGTGACGCGACCGTGGACGGTACGAAGGATGGCCGAGCAGTTTGTTGAGCTGCTCGGGATGGCTCCTACCAGCATCGATGGCGGCGATCTGGAGTTCGTCCGGGGAAGCCTGTGCACCACGCTTTCGATCTGGAAGAACCGTTACGACCGGTCGCTCTTCGGCTGGATGGTGCACACGGACTACTGCGGTCTCAGTGACCGGATGGACGGCTTTGGTGGTGTGGGCATCCGAATCGACCACCCCTCGCCGTGTGGCGACGCAGGTTCGACTGACATCCCTCCCGCTGCCTGCTATCCCTGGCCGACGGGCAGTGCTCCGCTCGCCTCTGAGGTCTCCGCCGGCGTCGCTTACTACGGGCCGCCGTCCCTGCGCTTCGTCCGCGACTCCCACGACCTGGGGCTGCTGCTCCTGGCGGACGCCCATGTTCACCGGGACCGGGTCTGGTCGTTCGCGCCGGCCAACAACGAGCCGGGACGACTTGCGAAGGCCATCCTTCTGGCTCGTCAGTGCGGTGATCAGGATCTGGAGCGGGCGGCTGTCGCTAAGTTGCGGAACCGCGGCGAGGAACCGGTGGATCGTCGCCCCGACTACCTGTTCCGGCAGGCCGTCGCCGACTGGTCCAGGCAGTATGCCAAGGCCACGGGCATCGATCTCAGTGACCTGGCCAAGCTCAAGCGGAAGCGCCCTCAGTACCCCGAGATCCCGTAGCTCAGCACGGCTCCTCGGGGCCGGGAGATGATCTCGCCGTGATCACGGCATCGGAGCCCCGCTGGACAACTGATCGTTTCAGAATGATGTTCGCAGGCGGCGGAGGCACATGAGGCTGCAGGCCAGTTCGAGCAGGCCCTGGTGGAGGTCTGCGCGTCGTTCGTAGCGGGTGCGGAGCCGTTTGAACTGGTGCAGCCAGGCGAAGGCGCGCTCGACCACCCAACGCACCTTGCCTAGTCCTGAGCCGTGGGCGACACCGCGTCGGGTGATCACGGGCTTGATGCCGCGCTTCCACAGCAGGCGGCGGTACTTGTCGAAGTCGTAGCCCGGGTCGGCGTACAGTCGCCGGGGCTTGCGGCGGGGACGTCCGCGCAGACCCCGGATCAGTGGGACCGCGTCCAGCAGCGGCAGAAGCTGGGTGACGTCGTGCCGGTTACCGCCGGTGAGCGTGACGGCAAGCGGGGTTCCGTGGCGATCGACGATCAGATGGTGCTTGGAGCCCGGGCGGGCACGGTCGACGGGTGAAGGGCCGACATGATCCCCCCTTTGAGAGCCCGGACGTGCGATCCGCCCACGGAACAATCGTCCGGGTCCAGCAGGTCGGCACGGCGGAGCTCGGTCAGCAGGACGGCATGCAGGCGGGGCCAGACGTCGGCCTCGGTTTCCTGCGGGTTTGAGTACTCGTGCTCATGCGACCGGCGCCGTCTCGTTCGTACGGTCGAATCCATGAAGAAGACCGCCGCGCTTCTGACCCTGCTGCTCGCCGCCCTGACGACCACGGGCTGCTCCGCACTGGAGCAGGAGTACCCCTCCGCCGACCCCGCGACGCTTTCCCAGTGCCTGACGGACCGCGCGCAGTGGGCGTACGACGGCATGGCCCTGCCGCCCCACAAGGCAGTGAAGCCCGTTCAAATAATCCCCGGCCACAGCTGCTACGCGGGCGGCCTCAGCATCGAAAAGACCCTGCCGGACGTCGTCACCTTCGACCTCAGCTGGACGGTCGAAGATGTCCCGGCCGATGTCGCCCGTACCACGGAGGCTCGCCTGCGCCGGAAGTTCACCTCGGCGGGCTGGGCCCTCACCCACGACGGTAACCGCCGCGGCAGGAACTTCGTCGCGTTCGGCTTCCGCGTTCAGGACCCGGTGGCTTCGTTCACGTTTGGCGGCAGCGCTTGTGCATGAGTTCCGGTGGCAGTTGGTGATCACTCCGCCGAGAGATGTTCGCGAGTTTTGACGGCAGCACCGTGCCGTCGTCGCGGCGAGTGAGCAATTCACTGTGCCTTGGCAAGCAGCGTCCGTAGGGTTTGCGCATGACAGATGAGAGTGAGCGGGCCGTGCAGGCGGCCATCGATGGGGAGATGCGGCTTCTCGATCCCGAGGTGCGTGCTTCCCCGGCCCGTGTCCTGGAGCTTCTGGATCCGGAGTTCATCGAGTTCGGGGCTTCTGGGCGCCGGTGGGACGTGGAGTCGATCCTCACGGTGACGAGCGGAGGCTCGGTGTCTCCGGAGTCTCCGGTCAAGGTCAGTGAGATGGCCGGAGTCGTCCTCTCTCCGGGCATCGTTCATCTGACGTACTTCACCGACAACCAGGGCCGCCAGGCATGGCGGAGTTCTGTGTGGCGCCTGACGGAGAGGGGCTGGCGGATGTACTTCCACCAGGCCACTTTGACTAGTTGAGTGGGTGGGACCGCCGCCCGCAAGGACGGCGGCTGCCCAGCCGAATCGGGTGGCTTCAGCTGGCCGTGGCCGGCGCTTCCGCTCGCGCGCGGGTGCTGGCGAGGCGTTGCGGGGCAAGTGACCGGACCTGCGACGAAGCCCCGGGGCACTTGCCCCGGGGCTTCGGATCAGGTCGTCTGTCAGCGCGCCGGGACACTCTCCGGCGTCGTCGTCATAGCAGCGCGCTTCATGTCGCAGACGTTAGCAGGACACCGCGATGTCCACGCGGTCGTTCCTCGTCAGGAGTGCCCGGGTCACGTAGGGGCCGCAGGCCGCCCGGAAGGCCAGGCAGTTGGAAGGAGCACCGGCCGAGCATGTGATGTGGTGCCGTACGAACGCTGAGAGGCGGGCCACGTCCTCGTCGCGAACACCTCCCTCCGGCGCAGCATCCGGTGCAGTCGCTCCAGCACGCAGAAGAACTGCCGGTCCTGGGACGAGACCGGTTCCTGCACGAGCGGCCCGCCCGGCTTACGGAGCTCGCCCGGGCGGGCTGTCGAAGCACGCCGTGGAGCAGGCCCTGTGTCGCGGCGGGGTTCCGGCGGAACCGCTCGCGTCCTGGGCCGGGCTCCGGGTCAGGAGGTGCCGAGGCTTTGGAGGGACGGTTCCAGCAGGTCGAAGGCGCGGGTCGCCTCCGAGGCGACGATGGCCTCGATCTCTTGCGCCGTCCGTCCGGCGAGGGTGAGGTACTGGATCCGCTGGAAGAGGATGCGGTGTACGGCGCCGAGCAGAGCGGCGGCCGTGCGGATGGTGATGTCGTCGCCCGGTACGTCCTCGGCCTGGGCGAGCGCCTCGGCCAGTGCTTCTTCCCGGCGGTCGTGCAGGCCGCGCACGCAGGTCGTGAGGGTGGGGCTGTCGGCGACCATCCGGGCGAAGTCCGGGCCGGTGAAGCCGGTCACGGGGTCGTGTGCGGCGAGTGCGTCGGCGAAGGCGCGGCGCAGCGCGCCCAGGACCGACTCGCCGGGGTGCCGCGCCGCCACGGCCGAGGCCAGGGTGGCGACGAAGGCGTCCTGATGGTCGAGGGCCATGTCCTCCTTGCGGGCGAAGTAGTTGGTGACGGTCTTCTTGGAGACGCGCGCGGCGTCGGCGATCTCGGCGATCGTCGTGGCGTCGAAGCCCTGCCTGAGGAAGAGACGGGTGGCCTGGTCGGAGATGTGCTGACGGGTCTCCTGCTTCTTGACCTCGCGCAGGCCCGCAGGCCGCGACGACGTACGTTCGCTGTCACTGCTCATGGAAAAAATCTTACACCGGTAGTACATTTACGTTGACACTCTTACGAGTGTAGAAGTAAATTTACTATCGATGTAACTTCATGCGAGGGGGGCCATGACTGTCGATCCTGCTGTTCCGCACCCATCGCCGGCACACGAGCGGGCGGCGTTCCTCAAGCCGCTGATCACCTCCCCGACGGTCGATGTGGGCGAGTACACCTACTACGACGACCCCGAGGGAGCGGCCGACTTCGAGCGGCCCGCCCCCGGCCCGCACGGATCCAGCCCCGTCCGCCCCGGCAAGGAGCATGCATTGCCCGACACCCAGTCCGCCCCCGTGCCCCCCGTGCCGTCGCTGCCCGCCCAGGCGGAACGCCTGATCGAGCTGGGACTGCACACGCACGCCGGGATACCGGCCGAGGAAGTGCGCGCCTTCGCCGGGCGACACCGGAACGAGGGCGGTGACACCCTGCTGGCCGTCCACCCCGACCGCATTCCCGCCTCGGTCCTCGCCCCGCTGCTCCGCCACGGCGACAAGCCCGGCTTCGTCGTCACCGACATGCCCGACGTCGACCGCTTCACGCCCCATGGGATCGACCTGCCCGATTCCCCGCTCTACGTGGTCACCGGCGTCGACCGGGGCGACCACATGGCCAACTGGAGCCCGGAGGAAGCACTGCCCGCGCTCACCAAGGAGGACCGCACCCCGCTGCTGCTCACCGAAGGCATCCACTGGGTGCTCCAGCAGCCGGCGGCCCTCGAGCGCAACCGCTGCTTCATGACCATCGGCTCCCGGCTGCGCAAGCTGAACGGCACGTACGACGCCCGCACCCCCGCGATCTGGATCAGCAACGGCACCGGCCGGGACGGCCGCGAAAGACGCAACGCCCCGAAGGTCGGCTGGTGCTGGTGGGGCAACCGCCACACCTGGCTGGGCTTCGCCTCCGCGGCGGACCGCAGGGACTGACGTACCGGAGTCGGACACCGCCACCGTGCACCGGTCGCAGCCATGCGTCCCCGGCGGACACGACGCCGATTGACGCTCGGGGGGGATGCGGGATGGCGCCTGACCTGGTGTGTTGCTGGTTTGTTCCGATGCGGTCTGCGGTGCGTCGGTGGAGGTAGGGGGTGGGGTGGGGGAGGACCCGCCGCGCGAGCGCCCCCGTCCGTGATCACGGGGTTCGGTGAAGATACCGCCCGGTGGTTCCTTCTGCGGGTCACCCCGCTTCCGGGCCCCGGCCGCATGCTGATGGGCACGGCACACGCGGAGCCGACGCTCAGGTCCCGTCCGATCGCACCCTTCGCGCCGGCCGGGGACCGGAGCCGGGTGAGGGCCTGGTGCCGGATGCCGTCCCGCCGCCACCGGCGGAACAAGTCGTGGATCCGGCCCCACGGCCCGTACTCGACGGGCACGTCCCGCCACGGAACACCGGTCCGGACCCCGGACCGTATGCCGTTGATCAGCTGCCGCCGGGGCCATACGGGCGGTCGCCCCGCCTTCACTCCCTTCGGTGGCAACGGCTCCAGCACCGCCCCCTGCTCATCGGTGAGATCTCCCCGCCCCGTGAAGCACGATCATTCATGGGGCAGGATTCACTTTCGATGCACGGCCTCGGCGACGTGCCCGTCCCGCAGCCTCAGATGGGCGCCGTCGAAGCGGGACCGCATGCGCCGGTCGTGGGTGACGACGACGACCGTGCCCTGATAACCGGTCAGCGCCTCCTCCAGTTCCTCGACGAGCGCGGGCGAGAGGTGGTTGGTGGGCTCGTCCAGCAGCAGCAGGTCGACCGGCTCGGTCACCAGCCGGGCGAGTTCGATGCGGCGCCGCTGCCCGTACGACAGGTCCTGCACACGCTGGCGAAGGTCGTCCGGGCTGAACAGCCCGAGGGAGAGCAGCGCCTCGGTGTGCTCGTCGATGCCGCCGGCCCGTCCGCTGCTGAACGCCTCAAGCACCGTCATCCCCTCCTGCCACGGCGTCTGATCCTGCCGCAGGTGTCCCACCCGGCCCGACACCCGCACCGATCCGCTGTCGGGTGCCAGCTCCCCGGAGAGCACCCGCAGCAGCGTCGTCTTGCCCGCCCCGTTGGGGCCGGTGATCAGCAGCCGTTCACCGGGCCCGAGGCGCAGGGAGTCGACGCTGAGCCGGTCGCCGACCCGGACGCCGGTGAGTTCGGCCACCGTCTCCTGAGGCTGCGCGGCCTCGGTGGTGATCTCCGCTGTGAAGGTGAGCGGCTCGGGCGGCGGTGCGACCGGGTTCTCGGTCAGCCGCGCGACCCGTTCCTTGGCGTTGCGGATCCGCACCATCGCCCCGTGGCCCCGCCCGCGCATCCGGAACTGTCCGGCGCCGAAGACGGCGAAGGGCAGCTTGCGCGGGATGGCGTCCAGGCGTGCCACGTTGGACGCGATCAGCTCGCGGCTGCGGTCCAGTTCGGCGCGCCACTGCTCGTACTCCAGCAGCCTGCGCTGCCGTTCCGCCGCCTTGGCCGCCAGGTAGCCCTCGTAGCCGTTGCCGTAGCGCATCACCTTGCCGGAGTCGATCTCCAGGATCGTGGTGGTGAGCCGGTCGAGGAAGAGCCGGTCGTGGGTGACCGCCACAACCGTGCCGCGGTGCTTGCGCAGGTGTTCCTCCAGCCAGCCCACGGCCCGGTCGTCCAGGTCGTTGGTCGGCTCGTCCAGCAGCAGCAGTTCGGGTTCCGAGGCCAGCGTCGCCGCCAGGGCGAGGCGCGAGCGCTCGCCGCCGGACAGGGTGCCCAGCCGCCGGCCGCGTTCCAACCCGGGCAGCCCGAGCCCGTGCAGCGCGATCTCCACGCGGGAGTCGGCCTCGTAGCCGCCGCGGGCCTGGTACCGGTCCACCAGCGCGGCGTACCTCTCCAGGAGGCCGGTGAGTTCGGCGTCCCGGCCCGCCTGGTGGGGCCGTTCGGCCAGCTCGGCCTCGGTCCGGCGCATGGCCTCCTCCAGCTCCCGCAGGTCGGCCAGGGCCAGATCGACGGCGTCCTGGACCGTGGCGTCCAGCGGCAGTTCCAGTGTCTGGGCCAGATAGCCGACGCCACCGGGCGCGACCACCGTCAGCGCACCGTTGTCCGGCTGTTCCTGCCCGGCGATGAGCTTGATCAACGTGGACTTGCCGGATCCGTTGTCCCCGATGACACCGACCTTCTCGCCCGGCTTGATGGTGAAGCCGACCCGGTCGAGTACGACGTGGTCCTGGTAACGCTTGGTGATGTCATGCAGAGCGAGTTGCGCTGTCGACACGTGGGAGTCCTCCTGATGTGGGTCGAGTGATGTCGCCGCGCACACAGCAGACCGTCGGAAAACGCAGTCGGTCGGGAACCCGCACCGTCGGGAGCGGTTCCGTCCGGCGGAAACAGCGCATGACGAAGAAATCGCAGCGCGTCCGTCTTCTCAGGCGTGCACGGCCGAGTGCGGTGACGGAGCCAGGCTCGACGTCCCACACCCTCGCGGACCACACGTGCCGATCACAGGGAACCCATGGGGGCATCGTAGGTGGTACGAAGCTGCACCGGCAACCGGTCCGGCCGGAACCGGGCGGGAGAGCCGATCCCTCCTGCGGTCCCCCCGCCCGGGTCACGGCTGGGGGAAGGCCCGCAGAGCGGCCGCCAGGGAGGCGAGTTGCGCCTCCGGTTCGGGGTGCGAGCCGTCCACCACGTGCAGCACCCGGTGCGCGTCCGCCGCCTCGTCGATGGTCGAGCGGAACGCCTCGACGAGGTGGTGCGGAAGGTGCCGTACAAAGCCGACGGTGTCGGCGATGGTGTAGGGGCGGCCGCTCGGGGTCTCCGCGCGGCGCACGGTGGTGTCCAGGGTGGCGAACAGCGCGTTCTCCACCAGCACTCCGGCACCGGTGAGCCGGTTCAGCAGGGAGGACTTGCCGGCGTTGGCGTACCCCGCGAGCGCGACCGACAGCACCCTGTTGCGCCGCCGCTCCCCGCGCTTGACGTCCCGTCCGGCCTTCAACTGGGCGATCTCGCGGCGGAGTCCGGCCATCCGCTCGTGGATCTGTCGCCGGTCGGTCTCGATCTTCGTCTCGCCGGGACCGCGGGTCGCCATGCCGCCCCCGCCACCGCCGCCCATCTGCCGGGACATCGCAGGGGAGCCGCCGCTGCGGGAGGGGGGCTGTACCCGCTGGACCTGGAAGAGCGGATGGAGACTACCGTCGGAGCACAGACCCAGCAGGGGGAAGGCGTGCCGGGCCCAAAATTCGAGGTGCTGCCCGGTGGACTCGTTGCCGAGACCACGCGCATCGGGTCCTGCGGGCAACTTCCCCTGGTCTGCGACGCGCTCTTCGCCGCCATCCACGAGCAGGGACCGCGCCCACAAGCACCCGTTACGCGAGGCGTGTCCCGTCGGACCGGCAGAGGCACCGCGAGAAGAACCGATGACCCGAGTGACCATCCCCGTCCAGGAGAGCACGGCATGACCACGGTAATAGGCATCGATGCCCGCGGCACGCAGCACTGCGAGACGACAGCCCTGGGGGTGCTGCTGCGGCACCAAGGACTTGATCTGTCCGAGCCCATGCTGTTCGGCCTCGGCTCCGGTCTGTCCTTCATCTACTGGGACGCCAAGAACATGGGCTTCCCCTTCCTCGGGGGACGGGTCAAGCCCTTCGACCTCACCAGGAACCTGGCCACCAGGCTCGGGCTGGAGCTCCTGGTCCAGGAGACCACATCCCCGCGCAAGGCATGGGACAGCGTGGCGGCCTCCATCGACGCCGGCCGCCCCGTCGGACTCCAGCTCGACAGCTACCACCTGGACTACTTCGACTCGAAGGCCCACTTCGGCGGCCACGTCGTCGCCATGTACGGCTACGACGACCACAAGGCCTACCTGGTGGACACCGACCAGCAAGGCGGAGCGGTCTCCACCAGCCTGACCAGTCTCGCCCGGGCCAGGGCCGCGCGCGGCCCGATGACCGCCAAGCACCGGTCCTTCACCCTCACTGCTCCGGGAAACCTGCCCGCCCCACACGGGCGGATCGTCCCCGCCATCACTGCCTGCGCCGACGCCTTCCTCAACCCGCCCATCGCCAACCTCGGTCACCGCGGCATCGAGAAGGCCGGCAAGCTGGTACGCACATGGCTCCAGCGCACCGACAACCCGCAGCGAGACCTGCCACAGGCCGCCCTTCTGATGGAGAAGGCCGGCACCGGCGGCGCCCTGTTCCGCAACCTCTACCGCGACTTCCTCGCCGAATGCACCGATCTGCTCGACAGCAGCCACCTGCGCACCGGCCACACGCTGTACACCGAGGCAGCCACCCTGTGGACGGAAGTGGCAGCACTGATCAAGAAGGCCGGTGAATCGGGCGATGCGCAGTGCCTCGTCCAGGCCGGCTCGGTCCTCGGCGATCTCTCACGTATGGAGCGCGAGGCCATGCAGGCGCTGAGCTGCCTGGGGAGTGAGACCCCAAGCATGATCCGGCCCTGACAGCCTTCAGGAAACCTTCGTTTCACCGTTCGTGCGGCACCACATCGACCTGCTGGGCCGCTGCTCGTTCCACCTCCCGGACCTGTCCGGCGGCCTGCGGCCCCAGCGCGATCCGGACACGAGGAACGACGAGTAGCACCGGGAAGCAGGAGGCGCAGACGCTTCCGCGGCGCAGGAGCTCCTCGATGGTCTCCCTCCGCACACAAGGACTTGGGCCACCAGCTGGTCGGGGGGAAATACATGCCGAACACCCCGGGCGGCACCACCGGAAACGGGAACGGAGGCCCTGCGAGCGATGGGGCAGGTGCCCAGTCACCTCCTCTCCCCGCGTCAGGCGGGCAACGCACACCCGCCTCGGCTCCGCAGCCCGCGGCGGTTCCCCCGCCACGCCCACACCAGGAACAGCACCGACACCAGCCAGTACGCCGACGACCCCTTGGCGTCCGTAGGCGGTTCGGCCGCACCGCCGGGCGGCGCCGGCGTCCCAGTGCACGGCTTCCAGCACGTGCTCCTCGCGCACCTGGCCGCGGCGGCGGGCGTTCGTCCGGCGCCCTTCGTCCTGGCCGGGCAGCGGCGCCCGGCGAAGTCCAGGTCCTCGACGCCGACGCCCAGGACCTCCTGCGCCCGCCCGGAGATCTCGTGGAGCATCCTCCCCAGCGTCTTTTCCCGCAGGTGGACCTCGCGCCGGGCGGTCAGCCTGTCGATGGCCGTCTTCGAGCGGACCGGGGTCCGGCGTCCGGCACCGCCGGCCGCTTCGCCCGGGCCGGGACCGTCGGGCCCTCGCACCCGCGCTCGGAGGCGGGGTGATGGTCAGCGTCTGACGCGGCTGCGGACGGTCAGGACCGCGAGGCCGGCCGCCGTCCGGGAGCCGCGCGCCCCCGTCCGCGCCCCGTTCGCCCGCGCCGTGCGCCCCGCGGCGAGCCGGGCCCCGCCGACGCGGCCCGCCTGCCGCCGGTACCCGAGGGCGCCGGTGCCTGGGCGAAGCGGCCGCCCGCCCGCCGGCCGTCCCCGTCCCGGCCTGGGCGCGGGGCGCCGGGGCCGCCGTGGAGCGGGGCCCGTGTACGGCGCGGGCGAGCCGGTGGCCGTCCTCGCCCAGGCCGTGACCGCCTTCCGCGCGAGCCCCGGCCGGCGGTGGCCGCGCGCCTGCCACGTGCCGCGCCACGTGCGGTACTTCCTCATGGAGCACCCCGCCGGGAGCGGCGCGGGCCGTCCCGCGGAAACCGGGTCGGGACGGTCCGCCACCACGAACGGCGCAGGAGGACCGCGCAGGCGAACGGGGGGTGCCGCCCGACCGGCACACGGCAGGTCCGGGCACGTACCATGGCGGCATGTCGTTCCTCCGCCGCCGCAGTGCCACTCCCGCCGGGCCCGACTTCGACGTACTGGCCATGGACCCGGGCGACTGGCCCGGCAACCTGGGCGCCGGGCTGCTGCCCGCCCCCGACGGCACCTGCCAGGGCGTCTTCCTGCGCTACGACCTGTTCGGCGGCCGCGGTCCCGCGATGATCATCGGCAATCTGCCGGAGGGCTCCCCGGCCCGCGACGTCCCCGAGGGCCAGGTCCCCTTCGAGGTCGCCCAGCTGCTGCTGGCGCTGGAGAACGACGAGGAGGTGACCGTCGTCGGCACCGAGGACGCGCCGGTGATGCAGGGCGACAACCTGCTGATCGTGCGCCGCGTCAAGCTCTCCGAGAGCCGGATCTCCTGCGTGCAGTTCGACCGCAGCGACAACGTCCTGGTGACCATCGCCGCCTGGGACCGCCCCATCACCGACGACCTGTACGCCCTGCTCAAGCCGCTGCCCGCGGAGCTGTTCCAGCAGGACTGAGCCCCGGGCGGCCGGGCCGGACCCCGGCGGGGGCCCGGCCCGAAGCGGGTCACGGCCGCGCGGCCGACGGCTCCACCCGTACGTCCGCCGCCCGCACGAACGCCACGCGGTGACCGAACTGGATCGAGTGGTACAGGTCCTCGCCGACCACGACCCGGTGCGAGGCCGGGTCGAAGGACACCGCGTAGTAGTACTCGCCGCGCACCGTGCCGCCCACGACGTACCGCTGTCCCTTGAGCAGCCTGTACGGCAGCGGGGACACCGCCTGGGCGGGCACGCCCGCCGGGTAGGCGGACGCCTCCGGGTAGGCGCGGCCGTACACCGGGACGCTGTCCAGGCCGTCCCTCGGGGTCACGACCCGGCCCCTGGCGGGCACCGCCGTGGGCCGCCGCTCCGGGTTGCGGAACCAGGCCTTCTCGCCCAGGTACCAGATGGCCGTCCAGTCCCTCCACCGGCCGGCGACCGCGAACTGCTGACCGGTGGAGACCCGTGAGGACAGGTCGTTCACCCCGGTCTTGGGCGGGGTGCCCAGGCCCGCGTCCGTGATCAGGGGCGCGTTCTCGTCGTGGTCGGAGTACAGCCGTACCGCGCTCGAACCGTGCACCGGGCACGGCTCGCCGCTGCCGGCGCAGCCCGTGAACACCGGCCGGTTGGCGGTGTAGTCCGGACGGATCGTCACCACGCCGCTGTTACGGCCCGCGCCCCGTTCGAAGGGGCGGCCCAGCAGCTCGAAGTAGTGCCGCCAGTCCCAGTACGGACCCGGGTCGGTGTGCATGCCGGGGACGGCCGGGGCGGTCGGCCCGGGCACGTTGTCGTGGCCGATGATGTGCTGCCGGTCCAGCGGGACGCCGTACTTCCCGGCGAGGTACGTCACCAGCCGCGCCGACGACCGGTACATGGCCTCCGTGTACCAGGCGTCCGGGTCCGCGAGGAAACCCTCGTGCTCCAGACCGATCGACTTGGCGTTGACGTACCAGTTGCCCGCGTGCCAGGCCACGTCCTTCGCCCTCACGTGCTGGGCGATGTGGCCGTCCGTGGAGCGCAGGCTGTAGTTCCACGACACGTAGGCGGGGTCCTGGACCATGTCCAGGACGCCCTCCCAGGTGCCCTCGGTGTCGTGGACGACGATGTACTCGATCGACTGCGAAGCGGGCCGGTTCCCCAGGTCGTGGTTGCCGTAGTCGCCGTCCCCGAACTGCTCGTACGGTGCCGGGATCCACTCGCAGGACACCGACGCGGGGCACTCGGTGCCCGCGGCGGAGGCCGTGCGCAGCCCGGTGCGCCGCAGCTGCGCGGTGTCGGGAACGACATCCGGCCGGGCAGGCAGGGAGATCCGCTCCCCGGCGTCCGTGGTGCGCTCCTCGCCGCCGCGGATCACGTCGTACACGCCGTCGGCGTACGCCGCCGCCGTCGCGCTGTCGTCCGCGCCCGAGAAGCGGGCCACCGCCCCGTACCAGTCGGCGGGATCGGGACTCGGCGGCTCGCCCAGCTCCCGCTGGGCCGCGGCCAGCAGCGCCGCGCCGCCCGCCACGTTCGCGGCCGGGTCGGTGCGCAGCCGCTCGGGGTCCAGGCCGGTCAGTCGGGCCGCCTTCGGCAGGGTGGTCAGGCGGGCCGGGAGCACGCCGGTCAGCGGCGGCTTCGCCGCGGGGCGCGGCAGCGGGCGGGCGTCGTCGCCGCGCGGGTCCTCCGTGCCGTCGGCGTGGTGCCCGGCCGCGGCGAGGGCGGTGCGGGCGTCGGTGAGGTGCATCGGGCCGTAGCCGCCGGTCACACTCGGGGCACCGCCGTGCGTGTCCCAGCGGGACTGCAGGTAGGAGACCCCGAGCAGCACGCTCTGCGGGACCCGGTACTCGGCTGCCGCGGCGGCGAACGCCTGCTGGAGGCCGTCCGGTCGCGCCTCGGGCGGGGCCGCGCCGAGCAGCGGGAACAGCAGCGCGACCGCGGCCACGGTGCCGGCGGTACGCATACGTCTGGTGCCGGGAGCGGATCCTCGCACTGCGTCCTCCTGTGAGCCGACGATCCGTCAATCATGCCCACCGCGGCGGGATCTGCCACGTCGTCGGAGGCCGGGCGGGTGCCGCGGCACCCGCGCGCACACGAACGTCCGCGGCGCGCCCTCGTCCGGGCGCACCGCGGACCTCCGTCCCCGTCAGCGAGTCCCGACCGCCGCGCGCACGGCCCGTCGGGCCAGGTGGCAGTCGTCGTGCAGCCGCCGCAGCAGCAGCCGCTGTTCCTCACCGGACGGCACAGCACCGTGGTGGGCCGTCCCCGGTGCCGCCGGGGCCGCGTCGTGCATCGAACGCTGCAGGGCGGTCTCGTAGGTACGGATCTCACGGGTCAGCACGAGCATCAGGTTCACCAGGAAGGCGTCACGGGAGGCCGGACCCGCCGACTGCGCGATCTGGCTGATCTGCCGCCGGGCCACCGGCGCGTCCCCGAGCACCGCCCACAGCGTCGCCAGGTCGTAGCCCGGCAGGTACCAGCCCGCGTGCTCCCAGTCCACCAGCACTGGACCGGCCGGTGAGAGCAGGAGGTTCGACAGAAGCGCGTCGCCGTGGCAGAACTGGCCCATGCCGTGCCGCCCGGCCGCCTGCGCGATGCCGTGCAGCAGTTTCTGCAGATCGCCCATGTCCCGGTCGGTGAGCAGGCCCAGCTCGTGGTACCGGGAGATCCGCGCCGCGTAGTCCAGCGGCGCGGCGAACGCGCCCGCCGGCGGACGCCAGGCGTTGAGCCGGCAGATCGCGCCGAGCGCGGCTCTGATGTCCGCCCGCGGCGGGGCCTCCGCCGGGTGCCGCTGGAGTGCCGCCATACGTCCGGGCATCCGCTCGATCACGAGGGTGCAGTTGTCCGGGTCCGCCGCGATCAGCCGGGGCGCCCGTACCGGAGGGCGGTGCCGGACGAACGTGCGGTAGGCAGCTATCTCGTGGCGGATCCGCTCGGACCACGCGGGAGAGTGGTCCAGTAAGCACTTGGCGACTGCCGTGCTGCGTCCGGTCGTACCGACCAGGAGCACGGAGCGTCCGCTGCGGCGGAGCACCTGCACCGGAGCGAACTCCGGACAGATCCGGTGCACCGCCGCGATCGCCGTGCGCAGCTGGGCGCCCTGGGGGCCGGACAAGTCGAGTCTCCCGCTGAGCGGTTGGGCGCCGGGCCCCGCGGCGCGCCGCGGTCTGCCCGTGCCGAGCGCGGGCGCCGCCGGGCGTGCGGGGGCGAGGTACGGGCCGCTGTCCGTGGGACGGGGACGCAGCGGCCGGGGCGGGGCGGACACGGAGGACGATGCTGCGTACATGGGCGATACAGATCCCTTCGTGTGCCTGCGACGTCATCGCACCACCCGGCCCGGCCGCCCGGGGGCACCCTGGGGAATGTCCCTGCGGCGGCCGGGGCGGGGTGGCGCTTTCCTACCTGACACCCGACGGCCGGTGGCACACCATCTGGCGAACCCTGGCGAACCCTGGCGAATAGTCGCCCGGCAAGTCCGGCCGGGCTACTGTCAACTCAGCCGAGAACCTGGGGGCTTGACGTGAGCGGACAACCCAATACCCGGCTCGCGGACCTGTTCGGCCTGGCCGGCTGGTCCAAGGGCGAACTCGCGAGACTGGTCAACAAGCAGGCGGCGGCCATGGGCCACCCCCAGCTGGCGACCGACACCTCCCGGGTGCGGCGGTGGATCGACACGGGGGAGATCCCGCGCGATCCGGTGCCGCGGGTGCTGGCGGCTCTGTTCACCGAGCGTCTCGGCCGTGTCGTGACCATCGAGGACCTCGGTCTGGTCCGGCACGGGCGTGCGGGGAAACGGCAGGGCGGCGGGAGCGCGGAGCCTCCCGACGGAGTGCCGTGGGCGCCCGAGCGGACCGCCGCGGTCCTCACCGAATTCACGGGAATGGACCTCATGCTCAACCGACGCGGCTTGGTGGGCGCGGGCGCGGCGCTCGCCGCGGGATCCGCACTCAGCAGCGCCATGCACGACTGGCTGCACACCGACCCTGCCCTGACTGCCGACGCTTCCGACCTCCCCCGTCCCCTGCACGCCGACCCCGTCGGGTTCGACCGCTACGAGGCCGCCCCCATCGGGTCGCAGGAGATCGAGGAGCTGGAGCGCTCGGTGGAGGTGTTCCGCGCCTGGGACGCCGCCCGCGGCGGCGGACTCCAGCGCAAGGCCGTGGTGGGCCAGCTCAACGAGGTGGGCGGCATGCTCGCCTACCGGCACCCACCCCACCTCCAGCGGCGCCTGTGGGGCGTCGCCGCCAACCTCGCCGTCCTCGCGGGCTGGATGTCGCACGACGTCGGCCTGGAGCCCACGGCCCAGAAGTACTTCGTCATCGCCGCCCACGCGGCGAGAGAGGGCGGCGACCGGCCCCGGGCCGGCGAGGCGCTCTCCCGGGCGGCCCGCCAGATGGTGCACCTGGGCCGGCCGGACGACGCCCTGGACCTGATGAAGCTGGCCCAGTCCGGTTCCGGCGACGAGGTGCTGCCGCGCACCAGGGCCATGCTCTACACCGTCGAGGCCTGGGCGCAGGCCTCCATGGGCAAGGGCCAGGCGATGCGCCGCACCCTGGGACAGGCGGAGGACCTCTTCGTCTCCGACAAGGGCGACGTACCGCCGCCGAGCTGGATGCAGCTGTTCGACGAGGCGGACCTGTACGGCATGCAGGCCCTGTCCTACCGCACGCTGGCGGAGTTCGAGCCCGACGCGGCCGTGCACGCGCAGCACTACGCGGAGAAGGCCCTCGCCCTGCGGATCGACGGCCGGCAGCGGTCGAAGATCTTCGACTACCTGTCCATGGCCTCCGCCTGCTTCATCGCCGACGACCCCGAACAGGCCGACCGGTACGCCCGGCTGGCCCTGGTGTCGATGGGCTCCAACTCCTCGCTGCGCACCTGGGACCGGCTGCGCCAGATGTACCGGCTCACCGCCGAGTACGCCGGCTACCCGAAGATCCAGGAGCTGCGGGAGGAGATCAAACTGGCCCTGCCGAAGAGCAGGGCCAAGGGCGGCGGCACCGCACCGGCGTAGGGGCACGGGCACGGCCCCGTCCGAGGCCACCCCGGTGCCCCTTACGACGTCACCCTGACGACCAGTACGCAGGCGGCGTCCTCGCGCTCGTCCGCGCCGAACTCCTCGACGACCGTCCGCACGCAGTCCTGTGCGGTCCGCGCCCCGGTGAGGCGGGGGGCGAGAGCGAGGAGGGAGTCCACGGCCTCGGTCCCGCCCTGCCCGGACACCAGTCCGTCGGTGTGCAGGAGCAGCAGGTCGCCCGCCCGCAGGGTCTCCTCGGCCTGTCCGTAGGCGCCGCCCGTGGTGGCGCCGAGCAGGACGCCCTGCGGTGCGCTCAGCACCCGTCCCGTCCCGTCGCGGAACAGCAGCGGGGCGGGGTGTCCCGCCCGGGCCCACACCAGGGTGTGGGTGCCGGGCCGGTAGCGGCAGCAGACGGCGCTGCCCAGGGCCGGTTCCTCGGCGGCGTCCACCAGTTGGTTGAGCCACGCCATCAGCTGCCCGGGCCGGGTGCCCGCCATCGCCATGCCGCGCACCGCGCCGAGCAGCATCGTCAGGTCCGGGGTCACGCCCACGCCGTGCCCGGTCAGGTCGCCGAGGCTGAGCAGGACGTCCCCGTCGGGCAGTTCGAGCGCGTCGTACCAGCCGCCGATGAGCGGGCTCGCCGTCGCCGGCAGGTGGTGGGCCGCGAGGTCGAGGGTGCGCGGACCGCGGTGCGGGAGCCGCAGGGAGCCGTGCCACGACGGCACGGCCTCCCGCGGCCCGGCCGCGGACCGGTGCCCGGTCCGCCCGGCGGGCCGGTGGCGGGTGAGCGAGTCACGGGTCTCGCTCACCGCCGCCTGACTGCGGCGCAGTTCGCTGACGTCCCGCAGCACGGCCCACATCGAGGCCGTGCTGCCGTCGGCGTCGAGCACCGGTTCGCCCATCATGTGCACGGTCCGCGTCCCGCCGCCCGGGCGCACCACGCGGAACTCCCCGTCGATGGGCCGGGCGTCGACGAGGCAGTGCGTGACCATCGCCGTCAGCTTCCCCCGGTCCTCGTCGAGCACCAGCGAGGGCAGTTCGTCGAGGGTGAGCGGGGGAGTGGCGGGGTCGCGGCCCAGGATCCGGTACAGCTCCCCGGACCAGTCGGCCTCATCGGTGAGCAGGTTCCACTCCGCGGTGCCGACCCGGGTGAGCAAGGAGCCGGGCCGGGGTCCGGCGGGAGCGGTCCCGGGCGGCGGGTCGTCCCGCAGTTGCGCCAAGTGCTGGTCGATGTCGTCGAGTTGGTGCAGTGCCAGGTCGCACAGCGCGCGCTGCCACCGTTCCCGCGGGTCCGATCCGTCGCCCTGCGCGTCCCGCCGTACGGCGTCCACGTCGCCCTTGAGCCGCCGCGTCTGCGACAGCAGCGCGTCGACCGAGCCGCGCCCTGGCGGCTGGGCGGCTGGGCGGTCCGCGGAGAGATGGGGCGGCATGACGCACTCCGATGCGGGGACGGTGGGGCCAAGGCGGGCGGAGGGACCGTTACGACTGTGGCACAGCCCGCGACGCCCTGTAAGGGATTTGGCAACACACGATAAGGCGATGCTTCCGGCATATGCCACAGTCTTCCTGGAGTGACTCCGGGACTGCCTTCCGGCTACCCGGCCGTGTGCATCAAGTCGTAGGTACTGTACGCGACTTGACGGACGGCCGGAGGTGCCGGTGTCGCGCTCGGGCAGAGGTTCGGCGCTCTGGTGTTCCCCCGTCGTGTCCTGCGCCTCGGTCACGCTGCGTCAGGGACGTCCTCGTGTCGGCACCGCGGCACGCCCGCGTTCCCGTCCGCGTCCCCCGGCGTGCCGTCCGGGACGGACCGGGCGTCGGCGCCGGTCCCCGGCCACGGCGTGACGTGGTCGGCGGCCGGCACGGACACCGCCGGGCGGGGGAGCGGGCGGCACAGCCCGGCGGGGGCGGCGGGGCCGAGGCCGTGCTCCACGACAGCACCACAGGGCCGAGCGGGGTGTGGGGCGCCCGGGTGGATCCCCCCTCCCGAGGGAAGGGCGGAGCCCGGGGCGGCGCGATCGCGGGCGCGGGGGCCGTCGGCGGGTGTGGAGCGGGGGCGGGCCGGGGCCTCAGCCGTCGTCGTGGTCCGAGCCGCAGGAGCTGCCGTTCGGCGGCAGGCCGCCGTAGAGGAGGAAGTCGTCGATCTTGCGGTGCACGCACTCGGAGGAGGCGTACCCGGTGTGGCCCTCGCCCCGGTTGTCCAGCACCACCGCCGACGGGCCGAGCCGCTTCGCGGTCTGCTCCGTCCAGTGGTACGGCGTGGCGGGGTCCCCGCGTGTGCCGACCAGCAGCATCTTCGGCGTGTCGAGGTCCTTGACCTCCGTGCGGATGAAGTCGGTGCCCTTCGGGCGGCCGTGGCACATCAGCACCTGTGTGAGCCGGTACCGGCCGAAGACCGGTGACGCCTCCTCGTAGGCGGCGCGCAGCCGGCCGAGGTCCCTCTCGATCTGCGCGGCGGTGGGGCGGTCGGGGTCGTCCGCGCAGTTGACCGCCATCAGGGCCGCCGGAAGGTTGTCCAGGGGGATGTCCTCCTGGTCCACGAGGCCGCCGTCGGGGTCCTGCCGCGGCGGGAGCGTCACACCGCCCGTCGCGAAGGCCTCGACCGCGTGGGTCTCGCCGTCCTCCAGCAGCCGGGCGAGGGCCCGCTCCAGCGAGGGCCACATCTCCCGGCTGTAGAGGGCCTGCCCGATGGCGCCGGCCAGGTCCTGGCCGGAGAACTCGTTGCCGAAGTCCGTCGGCACCGGGTTCTCGTCGAGCGAGCGGACCAGCCGGACCACCTGCTCGCGCGCGTCGCGCGGATCCTGCCCGAAGGGGCAGGCGATGTCCTTCGCGCACCAGGTCAGGAAGCTCTCCAGGGCGGTCTGCTGCCCCCGCGCGCTCGCCATGCCCTGCTCGGACAGCGGTTCCGTCAGCGTGTCCACGCCGTCCAGCGCGAACCGGCCCACCCGGTCGGGGAACTGGGCCGCGTACACCGCGCCGAGCCGGGTGCCGTAGGAGAAGCCGAGGTAGTTGAGCCGCTTGTCGCCGAGCGCCTGGCGGATCACGTCCAGGTCGCGCGAGGCGTTCACGGTGCCGATGTGCCGCAGGACGGGCCCGGAGTGCTCGGCGCACTCGTCGGCCGCCTCGCGCAGCCGTGCGAGCACGGTCCGCGGATCGCCGGCCTCGGCGCCGCCGGCCGTCACCGCCAGGGTCGCGTCGGTGTTCTCGCCGCAGCTGACCGGCGAGGACCGGCCGACACCGCGGGGGTCGAAGGACACCACGTCGTAGCCGTCCGTCAGCTCCATGAAGTCGTCGCCGCCGGCGGCGAGTTCGCTCACCCCCGAGCCGCCGGGGCCGCCGAAGTTCAGCAGCACCGAGCCGCGCGAGGAGCCCGTGGCCCGGTAGCGGGCCAGCGCCAGGTCGAGGGTGCCCGCCTCGGGCCGGGCGTAGTCGAGCGGGACGGTGACCTTGCCGCACTGCAGATCCTTCGGCATGTCCACGCCCTCGCACGCCGACCACCGGATCTCCTGGCGGTAGAAACGGGTCAGGCCGGATCGGGCGTCGTCGGTGGCCGACAGTCCCGCACCGAACACGGCCAGTGTGACCGCGGCCGTGACCGCGCCGCGCCGGACCGAGGGCCGCTTTGCGAACTTGGCCAGCATGGATGCCTCCAGGGCGCCCCACAGCGGACCGGGAACCGGCGCCCTCGCCCACCATAAGCGGACCCCGTGGGCCGCGCCTCCGGACGACCGGGACCCGGCCGGCCGCCGGGCCCGCCCGCCCCGGCCGCGCGTATGACGTTCTTTACCGCCAGTTCGACGAACGGGCCGCTCGATGGAGTGAAAGACGGATGAGCCATAACTCCGATGGTCCGCCCGCGTTCTATCCGGTGCGGGCGAGCGCCCGCGACATCTCTGGAAGGCAGGGAACCTATGGGACGGGTTACCCGAAACGGTTTGATCGCCGTCGTCGCCGCCTCGGGCGCGATGGCCGTGGCAGGGCAGGCGTACGCCGGCTCCTCGGCGGACGGCTCCGCGGCCGGCTCGCCCGGGCTGGTCTCCGGCAACACCATCCAGCTCCCGGTGCACGTCCCGGTGAACGTGTGCGGGAACACCGTGGACGTGGCGGGGCTCCTCAACCCCGCGGCGGGCAACGCGTGCGCGAACCGGGACCAGGCGGGCGACCGGGACGGCCGGTCCGGCGAAGCGGCCGCCGAGGGGCTGGGAGAGGGCTCCCCGGGCGTGCTCTCCGGCAACGGCGTGCAGCTGCCCGTCGATCTCCCGGTGAACGTCAGCGGGAACAGCGTGAACGTCGTCGGTGTCGGCAACGGATCCGCCGGCAACGACTCCGTGAACACGCCCGGCGGCGACCGGCCCGACCGGCCCCAGGCCCCCGACCGGCCTCAGGCCCCCGAGCGGCCGGCGCCGAAGCCGTCGGTGCCGCCCACGGCGCACCCGGCACCGCGGCCCGCCCCGCACACCGAGAGGCCGGCGGCGGGCTCCCTCGCCCACACCGGAGCGGACCGGACGGTGCCCGCCCTCGCGGTGAGCGCGGCGCTGGTCGCGGGCGGCGTGGTGCTCCGCCGGCGCTTCCGCCCGCGGCCGGACGGCCGGGGGACGGCCGACTGAGGGCCGAGCGGCGGCCGGCGGACGGCGCGGGGGCGGTCGGCCCGGGCGGGCCCCACGGCTCCCCACCGGCCGCTTCGCCGGTGGGGGCCGGTCCTGGCCGGGCGCGGCTCCTCGCGCGTCCGCCCGCACCACGGCCGTCAGCGGCACCACTGCCGGGCCCCCGTGGCCCGGCCTTCCTCGTCGGCGCCGTGGACGGTGCCGGCCGGCGCGGCGCCTCGGCCGGTGTCGCGGGCACGTCGGGACCGCGCCGCCGGCACGGCGCGTGGAACGGCAGCCGGCTCGCGTCGGGCCGGCGCGGGGTCTGCACCAGGAGGCGGGCGACGTCGCCGGCGCCCGCCTCCACGGCGTCGATCCGGCGGCTCACGGCGGACGCCGGGACCGGCGGGGAGGCCGGGACGTGGCCCCGTCCGGTCCCACCGATCGTGGGCACCGCCCGTTCGGCCCTGCGCCTGGGGCGGCCGGGCGGCGTGGCGGCCCCGGCCGTCCGTCGGTCAGGCGTGCCCGCCGTGGAACCGGACGTGCAGCGCGCGCACCTGCTCCACCAGCTCCGGCACCGGGCCCTCCACGGTCACGCCGGGCGCCACCTCCTGGACCGGGAGCGTCCGCACCGGCGGCGCGGGCACCCCCAGATCGGCCAGCCAGCCCGCGAGGTGCGCGGAGGAGGCGACGTACACGATGCGTCCGAGACCCACCCAGGCGTGCGCGGCCGCGCACATCGGGCAGTGCTCGCCGGAGGTGTAGACCGTCGCCGCCGCCCGTTCCACGGGGGTCAGGTGGGTGGCCGACCAGCGGGCCAGCTCGAACTCGGGATGCCGGGTGCGGTCGCCGGAGGTCACCCGGTTGTGGTCCTCGCCGAGCACGGTCCCGTCCCCGCCCACCAGCACCGACCCGAACGGTTCGTCCCCGGCCTCCAGGGCCTCGGCCGCCAGCTCCACACAGCGGCGCAGATACGGCAGCTCGGCGTCCTTCACGACCATGGCGTACGGCCCTCCTCGCGACGTGGCGGTCTGCGAGCAGCCTAGGACCGCGCTGTCCGGACAGCCGGTCCGACCGGGCCGTAAAACCGTTGCCCGGTCGGCGGGGGCGTGCTGGAGTGGGCCCATGGACCACGCCGCGGTGCTCGCCCTCGTCGACCGGGACCTGCGCCGGCAGGCGCGGCCCGACGGACCCGGCGCGCGGATCGAGCGGACGGGGGACGTGGTGCGCCAGGTCGCCTCCGAGCACGGCTGGAACGGGATCGTGTGGTCCGCCCTGGACGAGGCGGGCGCGGACGCGGCGATCGCCGAGCAGGTCGCGTACTTCACCGGGCTCGGCCGCGAGTTCGAGTGGAAGCTGTACGGGCACGACCGGCCGGCCGGCCTCGCACGGCGCCTCGTCGCGGCCGGGTTCCGGCCCGGACCGGCGGAGACGCTGATGGTCGGCGAGGTCACCGGCCCCGGCCTCGACGCCGAACCACCCGAGGGCATCCGCATCCTGCCCGTCACCGACCGGGCGGGTGTCGGTCTGCTCGCCGACGTCCACGAGAAGGCGTTCGGCACGGACAGCTCCTTGCTGCGCCACCGGCTCCTCGCCCGGCTCGCGGCCGGGCCCGGCACCCTCGTCGCGGTCGTGGCCCTCGCCGGCGACGAGCCGGTGAGCGCGGCCCGCATGGAACTCGTGCCGGGCACCCGGTTCGCCGGGCTGTGGGGCGGCGGCACCGTCGAGGCGTGGCGCGGCCGGGGCGTCTACCGGGCCCTGGTGGCCCACCGGGCCCGCGTCGCCGAGGCGCGCGGCTACCGCTACCTCCAGGTCGACGCCTCCGGCCGGAGCCGCCCGATCCTCGAACGCCTCGGCTTCGCCGCGCTGGCCACGACGACGCCGTACACGTACGCGCCGTAGCCCCACCGCCTCCGGCCGTGCGGCGCGGTTCCCGCAGCCCGGCGGGCGGCACGGCGGCCGGAACGTGCGCTCCCGGCGCCCGGGCCACCGTGGCGTGGGCCGGCGGCGTCCCTCCCGCGGCACGGGTACGGCGGCGAAGCGCGCCCCGGTGCCGGCGGGTGCGCGGATGCACCGGGCGCGCTCCCTCCGGCTCATCCGTTCCGCAGGCAGCCGCGCAGCCGGCGCAACCCGCGCCGCGCGTGGCTCTTGACCGTGCCCAGGGGCCAGCCGGTGCGTTCCGCGATCTGGGTCTGCGACAGGTCCTCGTAGAAGGCCAGGTGCAGGACCTGCCGCTGGGGCGCCGGGAGCCGGGCGAGCTCCTGCCGGACCAGCGCGCGGTCGAGGACGGCCTCGGGCGACGCGGCGGAGTCGGCGAGCACCAGGTCGGATCCGGCCGCGGCGAGCAGGTCGCAGCGGCGGGTCCGCGCGGACAGTGCGTCGGCGATCCGGTGCCGGGTGATCCCGACGATCCACCCGCCGACCGTGCCCCGCTCGGGCCGGTAGCCGGCCCGTCCGCGCCACACGCCGAGGAACACCTGCTGGGTGACGTCCTCCGCCTCCGCGGCGTCCCCGAGCGAGCGCCGGGCCAGGGTGTGGACGAGCGCCGACCAGCGGTCGTACGCGGCGGCGAGGCAGGCCGGATCGCCCGCGGCCAGGCCCCGCGCCAGGTCCTCGTCGGTGAGCGGCTCCTCGGGCGGGCGGCGCACCGCGGGCGGGCTCATGGCGGCGGCTCCTCACGTGTCGGGCCGGCGGGGTGGTGCCCCGGTGCCGCCATCGTCCGGGCGTGGGCGCGAGCGCCTCAACTCGCATCGGTTCTGCGTCGAACGGTGCCGTAGAGTCGCCCCATGGCCGAGCCCACAGGCGTGGAAGCCCCCGGACCGGGGTCCGCGCCGGCCGCCGTCCCGGGCGCCGGCACGGGTCTGACGACCGGTGCGGTCGCCCGCCGCCTGGGTGTGTCGCCCACCACCTTGCGCTCCTGGGACCGCAGGTACGGCATCGGCCCGGCGGTCCGCGCCGGCGGCCGGCACCGGCGCTGGTCACCGCGGGACGTGGCGGTGCTGGAGACGATGTGCCGGCTGACGTCGGCGGGCGTGCCGCCCGGTGAGGCGGCCCGCGTGGCCAAGGAGGGCTCCGGCGGCGCGCCGCCGGACGCCGCGCCGGCCCGCGCCGCATCCGCCGGCCGGCGCTCCCGGGCCGCCGGGACGCTGCCCCTGGGCGACGTGCGCCAGGAGTGCCGCGGCCTGGCCCGGGCCGCCGTACGGCTGGACGCCCCGGCCGTCGAGGAGCAGCTGGCCGACGCGGTGGAACAGCACGGCCTCACCGTCGCCTGGCAGGAGGTGATCGTGCCGGCCCTGCACGCCGTCGGACGCAAGTGGGCCTCCTCCGGCGACCGGTACGTCGAGGTCGAGCACCTGCTGTCCTGGCACGTCTCCACCACCCTGCGCCGCCACACCCGCCCGCCCGTGCCGCGGGGCGGGGGTCCCGCCGGGCCCGTGATCCTGGCCTGTGTCCCCGGCGAGCAGCACACCCTGCCGCTGGAGGCCCTGAACGCGGGGCTCGGCGAACTCGCCCTGCCCACGAGGATGTTCGGCGCGGCCGTACCGGCCGAAGCGCTCGCCGCGGCGGTGCAGCGCCTCGGTCCGGCGGCCGTCGTCCTGTGGGCGCAGGCCCGCTCCACCGCGAACCTGCCGCTCGCCCGGCACGTGGCGGGGACGCAGTGGGGCGTGAAGGGTGCGCGCCGGCAACCCGTGGTGGTGCTGGGCGGCCCTGGCTGGGCCGGGCGTTCCGCGGGAGGCGTGTTCCGGCCGACGAGTCTGCGGGAAGCGCTCGACGTGCTGGCCGGCGCGTGCGGGGCGGCGGCCCCGGCCGGCCGGCGGTGACGGCCGGCGTGCGGTGACGGCCGGCGCGCCCGGCCCGGGCCGGACGGGGCCGGCCACCGGTGAGCTCAGTCCCTTCGCCCGCGAGCCCGTCCGAAGCGGGCGGGTCCCCCGGCGAGGCCGGGGACGGGATCGACGGGGGGCCGACGACGGGGCCTACGGCGGGCGGGAGCGGCGAGGCCGGGGACGGGACCGACGACGGGCGGGAGCGGCGGCGCCTTCCGGGCCGGGGCACCGGTGCCTCCCGGCCGGTGGGGCATCGGTGCTCCCCGCCCGTGGCCCGGCACGGACGCGGCCGTCTATCCGGTGCCGGCGGTCTCCCTCTTCCGGGGGGACGCGGCCGGCTGCTCCGCCGCCCGCGCGATGTTGCGGGCCATGCCGCCGAACACGACGGCGTGGAACGGCGACACGCCCCACCAGTAGGCCTGGCCCAGCAGGCCGTGCGGATGGAACAGGGCCCGCTGGCGGTACCGGGTGCGGCCCTCGCCGTCCGGCTCGGCGTACATCTCCAGCCAGGCCAGACCCGGCAGCCGCATCTCCGCGCGCAGCCGCAGCAGCCGGCCCGGCTCGATCTCCTCCACCCGCCAGAAGTCCAGCGAGTCCCCGACCCGCAGCCGCTGCGCGTCACGGCGCCCGCGGCGCAGGCCGACCCCGCCGGCCAGCCGGTCCAGCCAGCCCCGCAGCGCCCAGGCCAGCGGGAAGGAGTACCAGCCGTTCTCGCCGCCGATGCCCTCGATGACCCGCCACAGGGCCTCGGGGGAGGCGTCCACGACCCGTTCGCGCCGGTCCGTGTAGAGGCTGCCCCCGGCCCAGTCGGGGTCGGTGGGCAGGGGATCGCTGGGCGCGCCGGGCACCGAGGCGGACGACCACCGGGTGGCGACCCGGGCGTCGCGCACGTGCCGCAGGGCCAGCCGTACGGCCTCGTCGAAACCGATCGGGTGGCCCGGCGGGTCGGGCACGTACCGCGCGATGTCGTGCTCGCGGCACACCACCTCGTGGCGCAGCGACTCGGTGAGCGGCCGCGCGATGGCCGCGGGCACCGGGGTGACCAGGCCGACCCAGTGACTGGACAGCCGGGGCGTGAGGACCGGGACCGGCACGATGACCCGGCGCGGCAGGCCCGCGACCACCGCGTACCTGGCCATCATGTCCCGGTACGTCAGGACGTCCGGGCCGCCGACGTCGAAGGCGCGGTTGACGTCGTCCGGCATGCCGGCGCTGCCGACGAGGGCGCGCAGCACGTCCCGTACGGCGACGGGCTGGATCCGGGTGCTCACCCAGCTCGGGGTCACCATCAGCGGCAGGCGTTCGGTGAGGTAGCGCAGCATCTCGAAGGAGGCCGAACCCGAGCCGATGACGATCGCGGCGCGCAGCACGGTCGTCGGAACGCCCGATCCCAGCAGGATGCGGCCCACCTCGGCGCGGGAGCGCAGGTGCGGCGAGAGGTCCCGCTCGGGCACGTCCCGCGGCGTGAGCCCGCCGAGGTACACCAGGCGCCGTACGCCCGCGGCGCGCGCCGCCTCCGCGAAGGTGCGCGCGGCCCGCCGGTCGGTCTCCTCGAAGTCCCGGCCCGTGCCGAGCGCGTGCACCAGGTAGTAGGCGACGTCGATGCCGCGCATGGCCGAGGCGAGGGACGCGGTGTCCGTGACGTCCCCGCGCACCACCTCGGCGTCACCGGCCCACGGATGGTCGCGCAGCTTCTCCGGGGAACGGGCCAGGCACCGCACCCGGTGGCCGGCGCCGAGCAGCTCCGGCACGAGCCGGCCGCCGATGTATCCCGTGGCGCCGGTCACCAGGCAGTGGAGCCCGCGTGCGGGGTCGTCGCCGTTCATCAGCCCTCGGCCTTCCGTGTCGGTGCCCCCTCTGTCCATGTTCCCCCCTTCCGCGGATCACTTCACCGGGAGGGGGCCGCGCGGATGCGCCGGCGTCCCGGTACCGCCGGACCGGACGACGGCCACTCGCGCCCGCACCCCTCGCCGGGGTCCACGGGCCGCCCGGACGGCCGCAGCAGACGAGTGGGGGAAGGGCGTGCGAGGCCGGGAGCGCACGGGACCCCGGAGGGGCAGCCCGCGGTCCTCCGCCGCCCGCTGCGTGATCCCGGCGGCCTCCCTGGCGCGGATCGCCTTCACCGTCGCCTTCGGCGTACTGCCCGGCACGCTCGTGGTGCGGCCGCCGCCGGCCCCCGCGTCCGTACGGGACGCCGGTGCCGCGGCGTGGCGGCCCGGGCGTCCCGTACCGGCGCGGCGGCGCGAAGGCCAGGCGGAGCGCCGGGCGGCGCGGCACACGCGGGCCGGACGGCACACCCGGGCCGTTCACGCCCCGGCGGCCGGAACATCACCTCGCGTCGGCGCCCGTGCCACACGACCTCGAACAGCCGGACATGCTTGCCCCGATCGTGGGCAGCCGGATTGTACGGAGTTGTCGGTTCGAGCGGGTCGATCATGGAGGTGTCTGCCGCTATGAGCGCGAAGGTGTTGGAGCGTTTTCCTGCGGGAGCTCCGCGCGGATCGTGGCCGGCGGAGGAGTACGCGGCGGCGCGGCGCGCGGAGGGCGAGCCCGCGACGGTCGTCATGGATCTGAAGTCGGACGCGTTCTTGGTGGTTGTCCCGGCGCGCGAGGAGGACTGACCCCCGCAGGGGGTCGGCCGCCCCGCGACGCCCGGTGCGCGGGGGCGTCGGCGGGGATCGCCCGGACGGGACGGCGGGACGCGGGCACCGGCGCGGGCGCCGGTGCCCGGCGGGCGTCCGGTGCGGGACGGTCGTCCACGAGCGGCCCCCGCGCCGGCGCAGGCCGGTGTGACGGCGACCGGAGTGGATCCGGTCGCGTCGAACCGTTGCGGCGGCGCCTCCCGGGCCAGTAACTCCATGAGTCTGAGCAAGCCGTCGGTAACGAGATGGTCTTCGTCCTCCACCGTTCCA